>CAZURX010000061.1:0-6956 GCA_964623015.1 uncultured Candidatus Peribacteria bacterium | reverse complement strand
ATTTCCGAACTATTCGGGTCACTGAAAGCTGGAACCAACGGGGCTGTTCGCAAGCAGTGTTTTAAAGGAACTCGCCACCGACATCAAAAAAATGAGACGGTTGGCAGTGTTAATATTATAACTATTTTTTTTATTTTGTCAATTATTTCGTTTTGACTAGTGAACAAATGTTTACTATATTATATCTTTCAAGAATTTTTTATCCATAATTTTTTTGTATGAAATCGAATTCCATGATCCCCATTGAACTCGCTGAGAGCCACATCTATAAAATCCGAGACCAGAAGGTCATTCTGGATCGAGATTTGGCCAAACTATATGGAGTAGAAACTAAAATCCTCAATAAGGCCGTCTCCCGAAATCCTGTGCGCTTCCCCAAAGACTTCATGTTCCGACTTACCAAAGCGGAAGTGAAATCTCTAAGGTTCCAAATTGGAACCTTAGACACTATTGGCAGAGGGAAATACAGTAAATACCTACCCTATGCCTTCACCGAACAGGGCGTGGCCATGCTTTCCGGACTGCTGAACAGCACGCGCGCCATCGCCGTTAATATCGAGATCATGCGCGCTTTTGTACGTATGAGGAAAATTTTTACCGCCCACGAAAAAATGGAGAAAATCGTGGAAGATCTGAGATCCTTCTTCATAAAACGATCGAACCAGGCCGACCAGGAATTCCGAAAAGTCTGGAGGACTATCGAAAAACTGTCGGAGCCTCCACCATACCCTACAAACACTGAGCCAATGGGGTTCAAACTTAATCACTCAAAATAGGAAAGCAACATAGCAGCAGATTCCCGTCTTCACGGGAATGACGGCAAAAGGTATAATCCATTCGTAATTTGTAATTCGTAATTAAATAAATATGACCCTCAAAGAAAAAATCATCGCTGACCTGACCGTGGCCATGAAGGCGCGCGAGGAACTGAAAACCAGCACTCTTCGCATGATCAAGGCGGAGATCATGAAATTCGAGACCAGCGGGGCGGACAAAGTCGCCATCGATGAGGTGGTCATCGACTTGATGAAGAAGGGCATCAAGCAACGCCGCGACTCGGCGGAAGGCTTCACCAAGGGCGGAAACGCCGCCGCGGCCCAAAAGGAGCTGGACGAGATCAAGATCATCGAGGCCTACCTGCCCGCCCAGATGAGCGAGGAGGAAATCAAGAAGGTAGTGACTGAGACCATCAAGCAGATGAATGCCACCGTTTCTGATTTTGGAAAAGTGATGGGCATGGTGGTGGGCAAGACCAAGGGGAAAGCGGATGGAGCCTTGGTGAGCAAGGTGGTGAAGGAACTGCTAAAGTAGAATAATAAAAAAGCCCGCCCGAGATTCCCGCCTCCGCGGGAATGACAAAACGGTGCGGGCTTTTTCAATTCCGATACTCCGACCAATCCCCTATCTTCAAATCCTCCAGGCGGTATTTGCCGAGCGCGCGGACGAGGGTCTTGGCCACCTGCACGTTTGTGATGAGGGGAATATTGCGATCCACGGCCTTGCGACGAATCTGGTAGCCGTCGGTCAGCTCCTCCCTGGAATAGCTACGGGGGATCACGATTGCCAGATCCAATTTACGCTGGTCCAAGTATTCGGAAAGATTTGGCGACTCCGAGGACGAGACCTTGTGGAGCAAAATATTATCAACCCCGTTTTCCTCCAGGAATTTCGAGGTGCTGTTCGTGGCAAACAAATCGTAACCCATGCTTTGTAGGGCGCGGGCGGTGCTGAGAATATCCATCTTGTCTTCCAAGCGCCCCACCGAGAGCAGAATGTTCCTTTTGGGCAGACGGCCACCCGTGGCCAGAAACCCCTTCAAAAATGCTTCCTCCAGGTCGTCACCAAAGCAGGCGACCTCGCCTGTGGAAGCCATCTCGACCCCCAGCACCGGGTCGGCGCCCTTGAGGCGGGTAAAGGAAAATTGCGGGAATTTCACGGCCACGTAGTCCAAATCGACGGTTTGGTAGCGGATTTTGTGGTCGGCATCGCCCAACATGGCCTTAGTCGCGAGCTCGATGAAGTTGTGCCCTGTGACCTTGGAGACGAACGGGAACGAGCGGCTGGCGCGCAGGTTGCACTCGATGACTTTTATACGATTGTCTTTCGCCAAAAACTGGATGTTGAAGGGGCCGGTTATCTTGAGCGCCTTGGCGATCCGCTTGCCGATCACTTTGATGCGGCGCATGGTTTCAAGATACGTTTTTTGGGGCGGAAGCACCATGGTGGCATCGCCGGAATGCACGCCCGCATTCTCGATGTGCTCCGACACGGCGTAGATGAGGATCTTGCCCTTGTGCGCCACGGCATCGAATTCGATCTCGCGCGCGCCGACCTCGAACTTGCTGATGACCACAGGCGCCTCGGTGGAAATTTTGACGGCCTTGCCCAGGAACGACTGCAGATCCTCGCGGTTGTGGGCCACGCTCATGGCCGCACCCGAAAGCACGTAGCTGGGGCGCTCCAGCACGGGGTAGCCGACCTTGTCGGCGAACGCCTCGGCCTCGGTGATCGTGTGGAATGCCTTCCACAGGGGTTGATCGATCCCGAGCTTATCGCACAGGGCCGAGAACTTGTCGCGGCTTTCGGCGGTGTCGATGCTTTCCACGGAGGTTCCGAGAATCCTCACCCCGTCGCGCTTCAATTTTTTTGCCAAATTGTTGGGAATCTGGCCGCCCATGGAGACCACGCAACCCTGAGGTTTTTCCTTATCCCAAATGTCGAGCACCCGCTCCTGGCTCAGTTCATCGAAATAAAGCTTGTCGCATTCGTCAAAATCCGTGCTGACCGTCTCGGGGTTGTAGTTCAACATGATGGACTCGATCCCCTTCTTTTTGAGTGTGCGAACCGTGTTCACGGCGCACCAGTCAAATTCGACCGAAGAGCCGATGCAATAGGGACCGGAACCCAAAACCAAAACTTTTTTGGTTTTGGAATTTTTAATTTTAAATTTTAAATTTTTAAACGATATATCATCCTTCTCACCCCAATAGGTCAGGTAAAGGTAGTTGGTCTTGGCCGGAAACTCGGCGGCAAGCGTGTCGATCTGCTTCACCACGGGAATGACCCCCAGCTTCTTACGATGGGTCCGGACAAACCACTCGTGGCTTTTCACCAAGAGGGCAATCTGCTTGTCGGAAAAACCGGCCTGCTTGGCCTCGCGCATCAAATCGGCATCGATCCGCCTCAAACCCTTGGCCTGCCGGACTTTCTTGGCGACTCGTCGGATATTCTGGATTTTCTGCAAAAACCACAGATCGATTCCCGTCAGCTTGTTCAAACGCTCGAGCGAATAACCATCATCAATCGCCTTGGCGAGGGCGAAAATGCGCCGCGGGGTGGGCACGGAAATCGCCTTGTCGAGATCTTGGAACAAATGGTCGGCCTCAAGGCCGAAGGCGCCCACCATGATCATGCGGAGCCCTTTCTGGAGCGCCTCCTCGAACGAACGGCCCAGAGCCATGACCTCTCCCACGGACTTCATTTCGGAACTGATCTCCTCGCTCACCTTGCGGAATTTGTTCAGATCCCACCGCGGGATCTTCACAGCCACGTAGTCGAGCGCGGGCTCGAAACAGGCCGAGGTCTTTTTGGTGACGGCGTTGCGCAACTCGTTTAGGGCGTAACCGAGACCCAACTTGGCGGCCACGTACGCCAGCGGATAGCCCGTTGCCTTGGACGCCAGCGCGGAAGAGCGACTGAGGCGCGCATTCACCTCGATGACCCTGTAATCGTCGGATTTCGGGTCCAGGGCGTACTGGATGTTGCACTCCCCGACGATCCCGAGATGACGAATGACTTTTTGGGCGATGTTGCGGAGCTTCTGGTACTCATGGTTGCTCAAGGTTTGGCTTGGCGCCACCACAATGGATTCGCCCGTGTGGATTCCCAGCGGGTCGAAATTCTCCATATTGCACACGGTGATGCAGTTGTCGCGGGAGTCCCGCACCACCTCGTACTCGATTTCCTTCCAGCCTTTCAAATACTCCTCAACCAGCACCTGGCCCGAGGCAGAAAAGGCCTTCCTCAGCACCGTTTCCAGCTCCATTTTGTCGTAGGCCACGCCCGACCCGAGACCCCCCAGCGCGAAGGCCGCGCGGACCATGACCGGGAAACCGATTTTGGTGGCCGCCTCCTTGGCGGATTCGGCCGAAACGCAGGCAAAACTGCGGGGCACCTTCACATCGATTTCCGCCAATGATCTATTGAACAGCTCGCGATCCTCGGTGAGCTGGATGGACCGGACCGGAGTGCCAAGCACCTGGACGCCGTATTTTTTGAGGATTCCCTTCTCAAAAAGCTCGACTCCGCAATTCAGCGCCGTCTGGCCGCCAAAACTGAGGGCAACGGCATCGGGCATTTCCTTCTTGATCACCTCCTCGACGAAATAAGGGGTGACGGGCAAAAAATAAACCTTGTCCGCCAGCCCCTTCGACGTCTGGTTCGTGGCGATGTTGGGGTTGATGAGAACAACCCTGATCTTTTCCTCCTTGAACGCCTTGATCGCCTGGGAACCGGAGTAGTCGAACTCCCCCGCTTCGCCGATTTTGAGGGCGCCTGAGCCGAGGAGGAGGATTTTTTTGAAGGGAGGTTTTTTCATAATGTGTGCTGAGTTGCCAGTAGGGATTTTCTCTCAGAATCGAATAATCTTCTTCGCAGATTTTCGACTCTGAGCCCTTCGCTTCGTTCGCCCTCTCCGCCTTGGGCTCGGGCTCCTACGCTCCGGACCGGAAATCTCGCAACTTATGAAAAAGCGGGTTCCCCCGCCCTAACGAGCATCCGAGATCCGATCGAATTGGTTTCCAATAATTTTCATCTTCGACCCACAGTCTAACGACTTGGCACCCGATTTTCAAATCATTTCATTTCAACAACGCCACCACCCCATCAAACAGCATTTTGGCCCTGGGCTCCAACGCGGCCGAGTCCTTCAGCTTCCCTTCGCCATCAAACGCCTGCCAGACAAACGGAATGTTGACTTCGTCGTGGCTTGGAATCATGTGGAGCTCCTGCACGACCTGCCTTAATTGCTCGACGGCGCGCGTGCCGGCCGCGATTCCGCCATAGCTGACAAACCCAACCGGTTTTCCATTCCATTCCTTGTACAGATGGTCCAAGGCGTTCTTCAGCGAGGCCGGGTAGCCATGGTTGTATTCGCAGGTGACCAGGATATAGGCGTCACCCTCGGAAATCTTCTGCGACCATTTTTTGGTATAGTCGTAGGAATAGTTTCCAGTGCCGGGAGAATTCGGATCGTTGAAAAGCGGAAGATTCCATTCTTTCAGGTCGACAAGCTCCGCCTGAAAATCCTTCCTTTGCTGGGCCAATTCAAAAAGCCAATTGCCGACCTTGTCGCCCACCCTGCCCTCACGAGTGCTACCAATGATGATTTGAATTTTTTTCATAGATTTTAATCTGCTCCACCGATTTTACACCAAATCCAAACACGCCAACAGAAAATGTTCTTCACGACCCCAAACCTTTTTATTTGCAATAATTTAATTTAGTGTTAAAATAAACAACTATGCGCTCTTTCACAACTTGGCTAAAACACTGAGGCGAGGTGGTGTTTGTATCATTTCACAGAAAGGAAGGAGCCATGAAGATCCTGATCGTTTTGGCGATCTGGGGGGCTTTGTCGCTCCTCACGCTATATATTTTCCACAGTTGGTGCTTTCGGCCCAAAAAGACCTACATGAAGATCCTGAGGGCGCTCAAGGAAGGCCCCAAAACCCCCCTCCAAATTGCGCAAATCGCGCAACTGAGCCCGAAAAAACTCGAGAGGATCCTTAATTCTCTCGAAAAAAAGCATCTTATCCTGCGCAAAGCACATCCTGCTCTTCGGAGCCCTAATGCACCCGACTTGATCCACCTGACCGATGCCGGAGCCATGGAGATAGGGCCGGAGAACTAAACCATCAAAGAAAGGAGGGTTCATGCCTAATGAAGGGTTCATGCCCACAGATTTGTTTTTTGAGATGTTTGGCATCGTGATCATGCTTTTGGCCATCGTGTATGCGCTGATGCCCCAAAAGATGGGGCTGAAGATCCTGGGCCTGCTCATTGAGCACGGCCCCCTGACGATCGACCAAATCGGGGAAAGGCTTCAGGTTCCGCCCAAGGATCTGATTTCGATCCTCTACCTGATGGAAATGGGAACTCGGGCGATTCAAAAGCATTTCCGATCCCCTTGGGACAAAGAGGGCAACAAACAGACCACCGAGATTTTCATCGTCACCTCCATTGGCCGAAAGTTCTACGAACAGGAGGCCAACCGTGACTGAAGATCTCGTTTTCGGACTGTTCATTGTCCTGATCGTGACCCTCTACTTTGTGGATTGGGACCGAGTCTACGGGAAGCCGACTGGCCTTCCGTCCCCCTTGGCCTGCCTCTTCATCCGCCGGCGCCCAAGGAAACGCCGTTAGCGGCCATGCTCCCGATCCCTCAAAACCTGAGAGGATGGCTGCTGCCGCTCACGCCGCAAACACCACCCTCTCGCCTCAATGTTTTACATTCACGATTTCGCACTTTGTTTCCGCGAAGGGCTTTTTGCTGTATCCTAAATTCGTCTAACCACCCGCATGAAAGTACTCCCTTTCAATCCGGACAATCTAAAAGAGGCGGTTTCGATCCTCAGGCAAGGGGGCGTGGTCGCGCACCCCATCGACACCTGCTTTGGGCTGGCGGGCGACTTGATGAACCCCGATGCATTCCACAAAATCCAGGCGATCAAAGGGCGAAACCTCCTGAAGCCCATGAGCGTGATGATCTCGGTGCCGGAACAACTCCATATCAAAAAATATGTGAAATTGGATGCCTTCAGCAGTTTTGTGGCCTTCAAACTTTTCCCGAGCCCCATCACCATTCTCCTACCAAAAGGCCCCGCAATCCCGGCCCATTATTTCCCCGACACGCCCATGGTCGGTCTTCGGGTACCCCTGCACGATGGCACGCAGGA
>CAZURX010000060.1:0-6966 GCA_964623015.1 uncultured Candidatus Peribacteria bacterium | reverse complement strand
AAACTGGTCGTCCAGCAGCGACACCGCGCCGATGAATCCCAATTCCTCGGCTGCGGCCGCGAAGATGGTGTCGCCCTGCACCTCGGGCAAATAGCCGAATTTTTGGACAGACCTTCCAAATCCGACCCCGAACCAGCCTCCGCTGCCAATGGCGATGAGCGCCTGCTTGATCTGGAAGCCGATGTTCAGGGGGTCGAGCGAAGGATCCAGGAAAACCATGAAGCGGTTTCGGATGTATTCCTTGCTCATGATGATCGGGTAGGCGAGCACCGAGGCCATGAGGCCTCCGGCGAAAATATGGAACACGTTGCCGCCTGCCGCGAAAAACATGGCGGCGGCGATGATCGAGATCACCATGACCGAGCCGAAATCAGGCTGGAGCGCCAACAAGGCGACCACCACGCTCAGCAAAATGGTAAAGGGAATGAACCCATATTGGAACGATTGGACCAATTCCTGCCGCTTTTCCATCCACACCGCAAGATAGAAAATAAGCGAAAGCTTCACAAATTCGGCGGGTTGGATGGAGGGCAAAAAGGGAATGGAGATCCAGCTTGTGGAAGTGCCATAGTTGGCCCCGACCCCCGGCAAAAACAGGGCCACCAGCAAAAGGATGGCGACCGCGAACAAAGGGAGAGCCGCTTTTTTCCAAAGGCTTAGCGGAAAATAGACCATCAAAGCGCACAGGGGAATAGAAAGCGCGGCACGGCCAAGGTGGCGCCACAAATAAAAGCTGTTGGTGGGCGCATCGATAAGCCCCTTGGCCGCCTGGGCGCTGGTGATTTGGTAGGACTGATAGACGCTGACGCTCGACACCATCACCACGCCAAAAAGCACGAGGGCGAAAAAAACAATGGCCAAAACGATGTCGAACTGTCCTTTTCTCATGGTCTATCCGTAGTCAATACGTGATCGGAGGAATAATGGGGATTTGCTGTTTGGTCTGGAATCTGTAATCTTTAGTCGATATGCAGTATATAATAGGCGGAAGGAATGAGGAACCTAAACCTGCGAAATCATCGGCCTTTATTTCTGTTCCTGGCAATCTGGCTGGGGATCGATGCGTGCACAAAATGGGCTGTTTCGGCGGGTGACTTTGGGACATGGGTGCTTATCGACAATTTTTTTTCCATCACGCTCCACCACAACCAAGGGGTCGCCTTTGGGTTCTTCTTTGGCCAGTGGCCCCAGATTCTCCTCTCGTTGGCCATCTTGGTTGCCTTGGCCGCCTATGCGACACATGACGAAAACAACGAAAAAACAAATGGAGTCCTTCGGCAGGCGCTCTTGGGTATAATCATGGGCGGAGCGATCGGGAATTTGGCCAATCGGATCTGGCTGGGCTATGTGATCGACTTCATCTACCTAAGACCTTTTCCTATTTTTAATTTCGCGGACATCGGCATCACCTTGGGTCTTCTGGCATTGTTTCTGATCACCTTAAAAAAAACACCTTCCGAAGGTGATAAGTGATAAAAGTGATAAGTAATAAGTAAAAAATTATTTGGCCATCGTGGTGGTTGCTGCTCTGGAGGATCGTAATAATCCCAATCATCGTAATAATCCTAATCATCCTACAAAAATGGATCAAAAAAGACCCCTGACATTCACCACCTTCATGCTTCGGTTGTTCAGCGGATTGGTGGGCGGAGCGGCCGGCACCTTGGCCGTGTTCATCGTCTACTTCCTGATGAGCTATGCGGTTCCGCAGGGAGAGGCCGAAGGGCCTTCTTCGCTCACGCTGTTTGTGGTCATCATCATGACCTTTGTGGGAACCTTGGTGGCCAACACCATCACGGGCGTGATGGTCACGTTCATGGACAACACCAAATACTCCCGACGAAAAACGATCATCGTCCATATTTTCCTGTTCAACTTCATCCTGTTTTTCCTGACCATCCCCTTGTATCTCATCGGGGCCACCTTGGATATCGTGAATGGGGTGGCGGCGGTCCATTTTTTGCTGAGTGCCTTCATCACGGCCTTGATCATGGAGGTCATCGCCGGCTACGAGTATTCGCTTTTGGGCATCTACAGCACCGCCTTGGGCATGTTTGTGAGCATTGCCATTGCTCTCGCCATCATGGCGGCCGGCGTGCAGCCCATCACCATCATGTTCGCGGCCATGCCAGGCGTCTGGCTCATTTTGGAGCTGGTCGGCGGATTCGCGGAGCTGATCTATGACAACTTTGTGAAGCTCTACGGGGTCGACTTCCTGAACGTGCAGACCGATTTGGGCGGAGACAAGGAAATAGAGCCTGAAGAAGAGGGCGAAGAAGCCGAGGAATACGAAGAGTCAAAAGACTAAAAAGCGCATTGTGGCTAGAGCTGTGGCCCACAATACTAGCCACAACCCTAGCCACCATTCGAATAGATCAAAAGCTAATCTGTTTGATGTCTTTTGGCTTTATATCTAATCCTCTAAACAGCTCTTTCTCCAATTCCAGGGTATAAAGTTCCACGTCCAAATAAATCTTCTTCTGCTCGGGCGTGTCTCCCTCGCCATAGCGCTCGCGCCCGTCGCGGAATCGCTCGCGCACATCCACGATCTCATCGTGCTTCACGCGCTTGTCCGCATAATAAAGGATTTTTTTTTCGAGGGAGTCGTATGCCTTGGGTTCCGTGACAAGGTTGATCGCCTCGTGGGTGCGAATCAACTCGGCCGTGTCGCTGTAACCTCGATCCGTAAGTTGTTCAAAGGCTATTTCGGCGTGTCGTTTTCCTTGATGCGCCTCACGAATGCGGATCATCTTCTGCCACTGCTCATCGGTGAGCGGCTCCCGATTGGCGCGGACAAAATGGTTAAAGTCGCAAACACGGGCCATGTCGTGGAGCATGGCGCTGACATAAAGGAGGTTGGCGTTGATGATTTCGCCCTTTCTCATCATGGCCTCGGCGACCGTCATGGCCACATGGGTCACTATGCGGCAGTGCCGTTGCACATTGTGCGGCGTGGCCCATTCGTCGTAATAGGCTTCGATCGACCCCTCGTCCAAAAGGGTCGGGCTCAAAAACTCGATTCGGATCTCCCGTTGGGATCCAACCTCGGACATTTGGACCAAGACACACCTCTTGGGGACATTCCCCCCAAGCCGATCCGCCCACTCCACGGCGTTGATGGCCTCAGGGTCCGCCAAACTTTCCTCCAGTCCGATGGACGCAAAATCATCCCCCTCGCCCATCCGATACAAATCGTAATGATAAAAAACGCGCGCCGTTTGTGCTTCTGGATTTTGGATTCTGGACTCTGGATTTTGTTTAGATTCTAGTGCCTCGATTTTAGATTTTGGAGCATGAATGGGATATTTGTTAACGTAGGCGTACGTCGGGCTCTTGATGGTCATCAGAATCCCCAGCCCTTGCGCCAACCCCTTGATGAAATGGGTTTTCCCGCTCCCGAGCTCCCCAAAAAACAAGACGGTGTCGCCGCCGACAAGTCTTTGGGCCAAGCGTTTCCCAAGTTCAATGGTTTCGGCCGGCGATGAAGTAATAAAATGGGCAAACATAATTGAGGATTCCTGTTGTGGCACCTATGGTTGCACCAATAGTTAAACCGATTGTGGACGAATGTGTTTATTTTCACAATAGGTGCTACAACAGGTTCCACTATCGGTGCCACTATTGGGGCTTGGGCTGATTCTCCAAATAAAAAAATCCTGCCACCAACGCCACCAGCATCATTCCCGCGAAACTGTCCCACAAATAATGGTCAAACGGGGCAAGCATTAGCAAGACGAGCAAAGGAATGACATTGGCGTTTTTCCATACTTTCCATAAAAGAAAGACAACAAAGGAAAGCATGAGCGGCAAACCTTGGATCCCCGTCTCGTTCAAGATCAGATAATAGGTGTTGTGGACGGGCTGGAATTTCCAAGGCAACAGCTTTTGGGGGCTTGCCTTTTCCATTTCCAGGGTAAAATTGGAAACGCCGACACCCAGAGGATATTCGGAGAAAAGGGTTTGGCTGATGCCAATCTGCGAAAGGCGTTCGGTCCACGAGGCGTCCAGGGTTCTTATGATGGAGTGGTTCATAAAAAACCAGACATTGGCCACGGCCAGGGTCAGCCCCACCGCCAAAGCCACGGACCTTCGGAACGAAAGGGTCTTGAACGATCGAAAAAGGAAATAGATGACCAGCCCCGCAGCGCCCACGAGCATAGCGGACCGGCTGTGGGTCAAATAAACCCCCCAGATAAAAAGCGGGAGCCACAAAAGGATTTGGCGTTTTCGGAGGTAGTTCAAGCCTATGAAAAACACGACCAAAAGATACCCCGCCAAAATATTGGGGTGCAAAAAAGATCCGTAGGCCCGAACCTGCTTGAGTCCATTGGGCAAATCGATTTTGGCGACCCCCAAAACATCGGGGCCGATGACGGATTCCCCCAACCATGAAAGACCCAAAGAATGGTTGGCCTTCCACTGAAGGTAGCCCCAAACAATCTGGAGCACGGCGCCCAAAAGCAAAATCGTGACCGCGCGCTGGGGCAAAAGGACCCTGTCGGCCAAAAGCCAAAAAACGACCAGCCCCTCGAAAATCCGAAGCGTGAAAAGGGCCCCAAGGATGGGATCCCCATACAAAAATGTGACCAAAAAGGCGTTGGCCACAAAAAGGGCGAACAAAACCCACAACGGCCGATGGACAAAGTGGATGGTCTCTTTGAGCTTCGCCTTCTGATAGACCCACAGGCCAAACACGAGGAGCAACAAAACCTCGGGCCAATAGACAAACCCGCTGACCCACGGATTGAAGTTGCCGAAGCGGTAGCTGTTCACCTCATACACCAAATGCCGCATCGAAAACGGGAATATAAACAGGAACAGGCCGAAAAGGGTTTGAGTTAGTCGCTTCACAAAAAACAGTTTAACTCAAACACACCAAAAACCGTAGGCATGTATTTCATCGAGCCCGAGGTTGCGAGCAGGCGTAGCGAGGAATTGAAAAAAATTTTGTGGCACGCCTTAAAGCCGACCCTCAATCCGAATCTTGAGGGTACGAGCGTGCGTAGGGGAACCCGAGCGGGTCTTGTGGGTCCCGCGAAGGGAAGCCCCGAAGCCAAGAGAGTGCCCGAAAGATGAGACCTTAAGCGGGAAAAGGCGGAAAAACCGAAGCGGTTTTTACGAATAGTTATATTCCACAATCCTGGTCGCCAGAAATGATTTTTTTGGCCTTCTGGATGATGCAGGTGATCTTGGTCTGTGCCTCCGTTAAAGCCTGTTTGGAGGAGGCGGTACTCATCACTACTTTTTGTATGGCGTCTGTGAACACCTTGGCATAGGCCTCCTCGTCATAGATCCTAAAACTCTTGGCGAAAGGCGCCTGATAGGCGAAAACGCCAAACAGGGGTTCCGTCTGCTGCTCAGTCACCAAATCGGCGCGGCTGGTGGGGTGTTTGGTCACCTTGTGGTAGGTCTGCTGGCTGTCGGCGTTGGTCAAGAATTGGGCCAGCATCCATGCGTCCTTGGGAAACTGGGTTGTGCGGGCCACCACCAGGGGATAATAGCTGGCCAGCGTGTCGCGCTTGGTGGCTTCGGTGCCAGAAACCAGCTGGGGCATGGGCGCAATGCCGATATCCGCGATGTCAATATGGGGGCCTCCTGCCCTTTGCTGAGCCTGGATCCCCTGGGTCAAGGCGTCATAAAGGTAGGGATAGCCAAAAATCATCGCAACCTTTCCGCGTACAAACGTGCCCGCCTCCATATCCTCGGGGGCATAGCCCGTGATCGTGTCGTTCCAACTATAGTTTTTGTAAGTGGAAAGGCCGAAGCTGGTGTAAAGGTCCATCGCCTGCTCGCCGGGATTGGTGATGCCTTGGGTGTTCGCCTTTCCGCTGTCGGCAAAAGTGGCCTTTTCCTCTTTTTCGTCGTAAAACTTCACGCCGTACTGCAACATCATGGTGTAAAAGGTGTCGATCGCGCGCGACACATTATCGGCTCGGCCTATGCCAATGCCGGCCAGGGCAAACCGCTCGGGGGAGTTGTTTCGCTTGGTCAGCTGGAACACCTGCTCCTTGATGGCCTCCCATAAATCACCGGGGCGGTCGGTGGTGGCCAAAAGGTCTCGGAAATAGGCCTTGTTGTAGTACAGGGCCAAGTTGTCCATGGCCAAGGGCATTCCGTACACCTTCTCATCGATAATCAGGTCATTGGCCGCGGCCTGGAAAAAGGTTTGGCGATATTGGTCAGGAGTCATGACCACGGGCAAATCCAAGGGCATGGGCAACAGCTTTTTCCAGTGTTTGGTGATCCAGGAATTGTGGATCATAAAGAGGTCCGGACCCGCCCCTTCCGCGATCTCGTTGACGATCGTGTCCTCGTACTCCTTCAGGTTCACGAACTTCTTGGTGCGGACCGTGATGCCGGGGTTTTGGCTTTGGAACGCCTGGAGCTGTTGCTTGAAGGCGTCGGTGTTGTCATAGACAAAGTAAAAGTTGAGTTCCTTTTTGCCCGCGGCGTTGGCGTTGGGATCCGTGTACGGGCAATCCTCCCTGAACGTGCTGGTGCCCGGGATGTTCTTGGCGGGGGTGGGACATTTCTTTTTGCACCCACTCAAAACAAGCGGGGTCAAGAGGATGGCCACCACCACGAAAATTTTGAAAATTTTATTTTTCATAAAAAAGCCTTATTTCAATCTGAATCATAGTTTAGGGAAAAAAAGGCCAAATGGCAATTACTCTCTAGTTTGATGTTTTTAGGCCCTCAAAAAACTCCGCCCACGATTTGAGTTTGAAATAAAGGTTTTGGCCAATCAGCTTCCAAATCGAAAGTGCGGCGTGGGACGACAGCGCCTTCAAGATAACGGCCTTTGGGCCTTTCGGCACCACGTGAACCTCGGGGTGAAGTGTTTCGAAATGAACCGCGGATTGCCCCACAGCCCGCATCTTTTTGGGCAGATCCGCTTCGGTCAGCAGATGGTGGTGGAAGGCCTTGGCCTCAGGCGTATAGAACAGTTTCATGCCGTGTTCTTTC
>CAZURX010000059.1:0-6997 GCA_964623015.1 uncultured Candidatus Peribacteria bacterium | reverse complement strand
AATCAAATTCCAAAACCAAATGAGTTTTCTACATTTATTCACAATTCACTTAAAAAAATCTTAATCTATTCTTATGGAACCCAAAAAAATCACCCGCCCTTCCAAAGACCAATATTACCTCGACCTTGCCAAATCGGTAAGCCAGCGCGCCACCTGCCTGACGACGGAAATCGGAGCCGTGATCATTCGGAATGATCAGGTGGTCTCCACCGGCTACAACGGCGCGCCACGCGGAACCAAAAGCTCCCAGGAGCACGGATTTTGCCTCCGACGAAAACTGGGGATCCCTTCAGGACACCGCTACGAGATTTGCCGGTCGGTCCACGCCGAGCAAAATGCCATCGTCAACGCGGCGCGGGCGGGCGTGAGTTTGTTGGATGGCGACATCTATATCTACGGAAAACGGCATGCGCAGGACACGCTATTAGACGCATTCCCGTGTTTCATCTGCAAGAAAATGATCATCAACGCGGGTCTCAAGCGCGCGATCTGTTCGCTTAAGGATGGAGGTTTCAAGATATTCCAGGTGTCGGATTGGGTAAAGGACTGGTTCGAGAATGACATCATCGATGACAAGGAGCAGTACAGCACGGATTACAAGGATGTCGAGACTGCGATGAAAAAGGCTTCGGTCACAATTTCACCAACATTAAAGGAGAAAATCGTTGGAGAAGCCAATCAAGCGTCTTGACCCTACGCCCCAGTCAAACTATGATTTGTGAGTGAAAAGCGATTGAGTCCCCGATCAAGGGACAAGCTGGCGGAAGAAAACTGAACCATTGGTCATTGGTCATTGCGACATTGGTCATTGCGTCAGCCAGTAGACCCGCCCGGAGCGACCCTCCGTCATCAAACAAATTAAGTACAGTTTAGGTGGTACCTCTCTGGTCTCGAGATCGGAGCCTAAGCGTTCAACCTTTTGTTAGGATGATTGCGATTATTAGGATTATTAAGATTATTGCGATTCAATCCTAATCATCCTAATCATCGTCATAATCCTAATCATCCAAATTTATGTTCAACCCCGTAAACCCCAAGCAATCCTTCCCTCAAATGGAAGAGGACATCCTCGCTTATTGGAAGGACGACAAGACCTTCGAGAAGTCCGTGCGCGGAAAGAAGGAATATTCCTTCTACGACGGCCCTCCGTTCGCAACGGGCCTCCCCCACTACGGCCATTTGCTGGCCGGCACGCTGAAGGACGTGGTCCCGCGATACTGGGCCATGCGCGGGTACAAGGTCGAACGCAAATGGGGCTGGGATTGCCACGGCCTCCCCGTGGAGAATTTAGTCGAAAAGGATTTGGGCCTTAAAAGCAAAACCGCCATCGAGGAATACGGGGTCGGCAAGTTCAACGAGGCCTGCCGCGCCAGCGTGATGAAATACGCCGAGGAATGGAAGGCGACCGTCAACCGCATGGGCCGCTGGGTTGATATGGAGGACGACTACAAGACTATGGATCCGGAATACATGGAATCCATTTGGTGGGTGTTTAGGAGCCTGTGGGACAAAAAATTCATCTACGAGGGCAACAAGATCGTCCCCTATTGCATCCGGTGCGCCACTCCCCTTTCGAATTTCGAGACGAACCAGGGATACCAGGATAAGCAGGACCCCGCGCTCACCGTGAAGTTCGAGCTCCAAGACGAGCCTGGCACCTATCTTCTGGCGTGGACGACCACGCCCTGGACGCTCCCGAGCAACCTAGCCGTAGCTGTGGGCGCCAAACTGACCTACGCCAAGGTTGAGGATATTAGTGGTGAAAAATTCATCATCGCACTGGATCGAATCCCGCACTATTACAAAAACCCGGCCGACTACAAGGTGGTCGAGGAGATGCTCGGGGAAAAGCTGGTCGGCAAAAAATACAAGCCCCTCATGCCCTACTACGCGGGCAAAAAGGAGAAAAAGGCATTCTCCGTGACCTCGGGCGACTTTGTGAGCCTGGAAGACGGCACGGGCCTGGTGCACATGGCCCCGTTCGGCGAGGACGACATGGTGACCTTGAAAAAGATGGGTGTGGAGGCGGTTTTGCCGCTCGACGCAGAGGGTCGGTTCAACAGCGAGGTGAAGGAATACGAAGGCAACAACGTGTTCGAGGCCAACCCCCTTATCATCGAAAAGCTGAAGGCTGAAAAAAAGATCGTACGGCACGAGACCATGAACCACAGCTACCCGTTCTGCTGGCGGTGCGACACGCCCCTGATCTACCGGCCCATCTCCACCTGGTTCGTGAATGTGGAGAAGCTGAAGGCCAAGCTCCAAAAAACAAATCAAAAGATCAACTGGGTGCCCGATCACCTGAAGGACGGCCGTTTCGGCAAATGGCTCGAGGGCGCGCGCGACTGGGCGATTTCGCGCAACCGCTATTGGGGCGCCCCGCTCCCCATCTGGCGCTGTGAAAAGTGCGACGAGCTCAAAGTGATGGGCAGTATCGCGGAGCTGGAACAGGCCAGTGGCAAAAAGATTGCCGATCTCCACAAGCATTTCGTAGACGAGATCCACTTCAAGTGCGCCTGCGACACGTCGCTCACGAGCGACGGTGTCTGCGGCGGAACCATGAACCGCGTGCCCGAGGTGCTGGATTGCTGGTTCGAAAGCGGATCCATGCCCTACGCCCAGCACCACTACCCCTTCGAGAACAAGGAAAAGGTCGAGGCCAACTTCCCGGCCGAGTTCATCGCCGAGGGGCTGGACCAGACCCGCGGCTGGTTCTACACGCTTCATGTGCTCTCGAACGCCCTGTTCGGCAAACCCGCCTTCAAGAATGTGATCGTGAACGGCATTGTGCTGGCCGAGGACGGCCAGAAGATGAG
Source organism: uncultured Candidatus Peribacteria bacterium (assembly GCA_964623015.1). Taxonomy (GTDB): domain Bacteria; phylum Patescibacteriota; class Gracilibacteria; order UM-FILTER-43-11; family UM-FILTER-43-11; genus FEN-1329. Next base: position 4,181 of record CAZURX010000059.1, on the reverse strand, counting down.
CAAGAAGCTCCGCAACTATCCCGACCCGAACGAGGTCATCAAGGCCCACGGCGCCGACGCCCTGCGCTTTTACCTGATGAACTCGCCCGTGGTAAAGGCCGACGATTTGCGCTTCTCGGAAAAGGGCGTGTCCGATGTGGTCCGCAACATGATCCTTCCGCTCTGGAATTCCTACAGCTTCTTCGTGACCTATGCGAACATTGATGGATGGAAACCCGCGAAAAAAAAGGTGTCCTCCACCAACAAACTCGACCTCTGGATTTTGCAGGAACTGAACAAATTAATTGTTCAACAAAACACGAACATGCAAGCCTATGATCTGCAAAAGGCCAGCAACGCGATCTACAAATTTGTGGATGATCTCACGAACTGGTACATCCGCCGCTCCCGCCGCCGTTTCTGGAAATCGGAGGACGATGGCGACAAGAAAATGGCCTACGCCACCCTTTACAAGGTGCTCACCACCCTGTGCCAGATTCTGGCGCCGTTTATGCCCTTCGTGACCGAGGAGATCTACCGCAACCTGACGGGCGAGGAGTCGGTCCACCTGACCGCTTACCCGAAGCCTGCCAAGGGCGAATCCGATTCGCGCCTTGAGCAGGAGATGACTATTGCCAAGACCGTGGTCTCTCTTGGTCTCGCGGCCCGCGCCAAAACCAAGCTCAAGGTTCGCCAACCGCTCCAAAAGATCCAGGTGGCCCTCGGCGATCAGTTCGACCCTGAACTCCTAAATAACCAGATCGATATCATCAAGGAGGAACTGAACGTGAAGGAGGTCGAATGGATCCAGGACGCCAAGCAGATCGCCACGGTGGTCGCCAAGCCCAACGCCAAGGTGCTCGGCCCCAAGTACGGGAAGGAGGTCCAGACCATCATCCAGGCTGCCAAGTCCGGCCAGTTCGAACGCCTGCCAAACGGCAACCTCAAGGTGCTCGGCCACGAACTGACTTCGGCCGAGATCGAGATCGGCTATGTCGGCAAGGAAGGCTTCAACATCGAGACCGAGGGCGGAATCCTGATGGCCTTGGATATCACCCTCACACCCGAATTGGAGATGGAAGGGGTCGCCCGCGACCTCGTCCGCCAGATCCAGGACCTGCGCAAGGCCGCCAACTACAAGGTAGATGACCGCATCAAGGTTGCCCTCATAGGCGTGAAACCCGAGCTCTTGGCCACCTTTGGCGATTACATCAAGAATGAAACCCTCGCCACCTCCATCGAACCTGACCTCCAAGAACCCGACCAGTTCGGCACGCAGGAAGGGGTCACGGTTAAAGTTAAAAAATAATATATGAAGCTAACCCCTTTGGTCGAAAAGGCGTTACGAAAATCGGCAGAGCTCCATCGCGAGCAACGTCGGAAAGGCAGCAATTTGCCCTATATCATCCATCCGGTATCCGTTGCCATTATTCTCTCCAATTACACGAAAGACGAGAAGGTGATCGCCGCAGGGCTGCTCCACGATGTATTGGAGGATGTTCCTCACTATCGGCTCGCCGATTTAAAACGCGATTTTGGGAAAAAAGTGGCGGATTTAGTACTAGAGGTGACCGAAGAAAAATCCCTGCCTTGGCAAGAGCGAAAGAAAAAATACATCAACCACCTGAAGACAGCCTCCAAACGAGCATTGCTCATAGCGGCGGCGGACAAAATTCATAATCTCAAATCCCACACCGAGGATCATCTGGAATTTGGCATGGAGATGTGGAAAAAATTCAACGCCAGCCCCGAAAAAAATCTATGGTTTTATGGCGAAGTCGTCAAAGCCCTGAAAAAAACGGCTTAAGGGAAAAATAGTCCAAGAAGTTGAAAGCGCCTATCGAGAGGCAAAACGGGTGATTCTCGGAAAATAGGAGCCCGACCAATTCGGCACGCAGGAAGGGGTCACGGTGAAGGTGAGACGGTGATCGGTTCCATTTGGAAAGAGAGGCAAAAAGGGTATAATTTTGGCATGGGGAAAAAATTATCCAACAAATCGGTCATTGTGTACCAGGCTTCCAGCGGCGCTGTGGAAATCTGCCTAGATACAAAAAAGGAAACCATCCTTTTAACGCAGCAACAGGTGGGTCAGCTTTTTGATGTCAAAAAAGCGGCAATATCAAAACATGTAAAAAATATTTTCTCGAGTGGTGAATTAGCTAAGCACTCAACAGTTTCCATTTTGGAAACAGTTCAACGAGAGGGGAAAAGGGAAATTTTGAGAAAAATCGAATACTACAACCTCGACCTTATCCTTTCCATTGGCTACAGAGTAAACTCGAAAAAAGCCACCAAATTCCGCCAGTGGGCCACCAAGACCCTGCGCGCGCACATTGTGAACGGCTACACCATCAACCGGACCCGGATCGCCAAAAACTATGAAAAATTCCTGGAGGCTGTCGACTCGGTCAAAAAGCTGCTGCCCTCGGACGACGCGATGGGGGCAAAGGACACGCTGGAACTGATCAAGCTGTTTGCGGACACGTGGTTTTCGCTCAACGCCTACGATGCCTCCACCCTCCCCTCCTCCGGCGCGAACCGCAGGCAGGCGCGCCTAGCCGCCGAAGAGCTTGAGAAGGCGCTGACGGAATTAAGGCGCGAATTGATCGCCAAAAAACAGGCCTCCGATTTGTTCGGGGCAGGACGACACAAAGACGCGGTCGCCGGCATCGTGGGGAACGTGCTCCAGTCGTTCGGCGGCAAAGACCTTTACCCGACCATCGAGGAGAAGGCGGCGCACCTGTTGTACTTCATCGTCAAGAACCACCCCTTCACGGATGGCAACAAGCGTTGCGGGGCCTTCGCCCTTGTCTGGTTTTTGAGCCGAGCCAAGGCGCTGAACAGGAACCGACTTACCCCCGAGGCATTGACGGCTCTTACTCTATTGGTGGCGGAAAGCAGCCCGAAAGAGAAGGCGAGGATGGTGGGGTTGATGCTTCTGATTTTGAGGAAATGAGTGAACCGACCAATTCGACACAATGGAAAGGATCACGGTGAAGGTGAAACGATAATTCATTTGAATATTTTTCATTTATCATTTTTCATTTCAATGTAAAATGTTAAATGTTAAATGGTTAAATATATAAGTATGATCAGATCTCTCATCGCCCACCTCATCGCCAACGGCGTCGCCCTCTACTTTGTGGGCGTGATCCTCAATGGAAATTATTCATTCTCCATTACAGGCTCCTGGAAGGGCTATCTCATCTGCGCCATCATCTTCGGTGTCTTGAATGGCCTCGTGAAGCCGATCCTCAAGCTCCTTTCCCTGCCTTTTGTGCTGATCAGCGCGGGCCTTTTCATTTTCGTGATCAACTCGGTGCTGGTCTGGTTTGCCCAATACGCCCTGGATGTTCTGAAATTCGAAGGGGTCGCCATTGTGATCACTGGCGGTTTCATCACCTACATCATGGCCGGCTTCCTCATCGCCCTGTTCAACATGGTGATCCACTGGCTGCTGAAAAAATAACTAATGGAGGACCGATTGAGGACCATTTGAGGACCCATCGTTAAGCCGATAGCATCAATCCAACAATTAGGTCCTCAATTAGGCCTTCAATTAGGACCTCAATCAGAATTATGGTTAAGATTCCCCTCTTCTTTCTGGTCGTGTTCGGTATCCTGTTCTATTTGGATATCTTTTGGAAACAGAGGCACCTTAAAATCCACCTCAAGTTTTTCAAGCAAGGAATCAACACGAATTTGGGGATTTTGGGGCTCATGGTCTTCCTGGACGGGGCTATTTTGGCTGTATTTTTGATGTGGTTATTGGGATTTCTGAGCATTTAGAATTATAAAAATTTATTAAAAAATGTGTTCAATGTTTTTAACTCATTTTTTTGATAGTATATTGAACTATATTTTTATACAAAGAAATAAATAAAAAAAATATACATTTGATCAAAAATTTTATACAATTTTGAACAAATTATTTATTCATTCCTCCGCTATCCGAAGCTTCGTTCGGATCAGGTCGGTCGGAATGACAAGGTGAAAAGGCTAGGAAACCAATGTAGTCTATGCAGAGTTTTGAGGATGCGAACAGGCGTTGCGAGGGGTCGACATTGGGTCACTTAGGAGCAAAATAACCTAAAAACGCCCGAGCTTGTAGGTTGCGAACGGGCGTAGCGAAACCTGAGCGGGTCTCGTGGGACCCACGAAAAGCTCGCGAAACCAAGTGAGCATTCGAAAAACGAGACCTT
>CAZURX010000058.1:0-7103 GCA_964623015.1 uncultured Candidatus Peribacteria bacterium | reverse complement strand
ACTCCAAAAGCCGCTCGGGGACCTGACTATGGCAGATTATCTGATCCCTTATCGCACCAATCAACGCCAACGAAGGGGGGATGTGATTTTGATGGGTCATAGTCTGGGGGGGCTATTCGCGCAACGCCTTAAGGCGGAATTCCGCGACAAGGTCAAGGGTCTAATTCTGATCAATTCCGTGAAACCGTCAAATATCGTTCAAAGGAGAAAACTCGTAGTCGAAAAACACGGACCTGTATTCGCCCCTAAAAAAGGGGAAGGAGAGGAGAGGCTTAAGTGGATCCACGAAAATTTGTTCAACAGTCGGGTACCCGAAGATTTTTTATGGATAGCCGACTCTCTCTCGATTGGGTCCAATAATCTTTTGGATGACTACAATGAAAAAAATGGTTATGTGGATCCAGCAAAAATAGATTGTCCGATTTTGGAATTTATTTCCACTGACGACAAAGAGGAAACGGCGGGCGTTTTCAACGCCAGAGCGGTTGAAAATATAGTCAATGAGGTAGCGCCAAAATTAAGGGAAAGAGTGACCCCGGGCGTTTTCATACCCAAGGAGATTAAAGATGGGGCCGAAGTGATAAAACCAAATTTGCAACACGCTATGCCCTCTGAACGTTCTGCGAATGAAGAATTGAATGGGGAGAAGAATGAACCAAGCAAGGAGGAATTGGCGGAAATGGAAAATTTTATTGAGGATCAAAAAAGACTGACAATAGAGCGCCGAATAATGATTTCGGAATATTTTAACGATCCAGGGCTAAGCAAAACGGGGAATTGCCCCGAAGCCAAGCAGTACATCATTGAAGGGGGTTCCCATTGCAGCCTCATCTTGTGTGAGGAGGATGTGAAAAAAGTAGCTCAGGGGATTCGGGAAAGTTATCGAAAAATGTTTTGCTAAGTATTCAATAGCCAGTGGTTGTCCCGAAGCCATTTTCGCGCTTCGCGGTAGCGGGGCACGGTTTGTTCGACAAGCGCCCAAAAACGGGGGCTGTGGTTCATTTCCCTCAGGTGGCATAATTCGTGGACAACCACAAAATCGATCACCTCGATGGGGGCCATGACGAGACGCCAGTTGAAATTGAGGTTCCCGGCGCGCGAGCAGCTCCCCCATCGGCTTTTCTGGTCGCGGAAGGCGACTCGGCGAAAACGAAACCCGTAATGCTCGTTGAAATGGTCGAGCCGGTCGCGGATAACCTCTTCGGCCTTTTTCCGATAAAACTGCTCCACGGTTCTTTTGGCGGCCGAAACCCCCTCGCTTTTGCCAATGTCGCGATAGAGCGTGATTCGCATTCGGTTGTCCAAGATCTTGATTGTCGGTCGTTTTAGGGGTGATGGTGCAACCTCTAGGGCCAATGGTTCCCCAAAATAATAAAAGGTGTCCCCGGTCCGGTAGCGGGGGGCGGGCCTTAGGGCTTTATGATTTTCAATCAGGCCAAGGTGCTTTTGTAGCCATGGCTTGTGCCGTGCGACAAAAGAATGGATTTCGCCCTCTTTCGAAAACCAAGGGGCCACCAAGGTGATCCGCCCCTCGCGGTCGATTTGCAGGCGCATGCGGATCGCCCGTCGGCTTCGGCGGAATTCGATGGGGGGATGGTTGATGTTTTTCAATTGGAAATCCATGGAAAATCGATTGGAAATCTATCGAATATCAATTGGAGACTGGATAAGCGCCTCTATGTTATCGCAAAATCCACTGTCAAGCGAATCGGGGAGGACTGGCTTGAAAAAGGGATTAAAATCGATAAACTTGACCCATGTTATTTCATTAAACCAAATGTATGGACACAAAACATATTGTTTCCGATCTCAAGAGCCTAAAAAAGGAGCACATGATCTCAGAGATCAAGACCGCTTTCGACGTGGCCCTATTCAAGAAGAACGTGATGGCGCATGTGGCGGGCGATGCCCAAAAGACCAAATTCGGCTACTACATCATCGCCGTGGGCGCGATCCTCGGTTTCCTGGGAATGCAACTCTTCGGAGGCTGGTTTCGCCCCGCTTTGGTGCCCGGCCTGATCAATATGGTGATCCAGGCGGTCATGGCTGTGGTTGGAATCTATGTGTTGAGCTATGTGGCCCAAAAGATTTTCAAGGGAGCCGCTGCGCATGACCATTTCTTCCGGGTCGCGGCCTATGCCATGATCCTCACATGGGCCTCTATAATGCCAGCTATTGGAATGTTGATCGGCATCTGGAGCCTTGCGTTGATTTTCGTGATCCTCAAGACCATCCACAAACTCAGCACAGGCGGTGCCATCGGCGCTCTCATTGTCACGGCGATTGCTTACATGGTGGTCGGCACTATTTTGGCCACGTTGGGTTTGGGTGCCGGCATGATGGGCGGAGGCAGCTTCAGCGGCAGCTCCAGCAGGGGCTTGGGGAGCTTTAACTTCGGCAGCGGAAAGGATTCCGGCTCCATCGATTTCAGCAATGGAGGCATGAAAATCAAGACCAGCGAGGGAGAGGTGAATTTCACAATGCCAAACATTAAATAATGGCCAAAGAGCTTCGATCGAAAGAGGGTTACGCCCGATACGCAGCGTTTTACGATAAAAACGCGAAATACTGGGACAGTTTTGAGAAACACCTTCTCGACAAGTTTATTTTGGCTACCAAAGGCAAAAAAGTGTTGGACGCGGGGGCGGGCACCGGCCGCTTGGCCATCCGCCTCCTCGGCGCGGGAGCCCAGGTGACCGCGATGGACCTTTCGCCGGAAATGCTGAATGTCATTCGGCGAAAAAAACCGGCCATTGAAACGGTCGAGGGCGACATGGAGGCCATGCCCTTCGAGGATTCGACCTTTGACATGGTGTTTTCCAGCTTGGCCATGGTTCACCTAAAGCGAGTGGATCGTTTTTTGGATGAATGCTATCGGGTGCTCAAAGATGGTGGCAAGGCGGTGCTAGTCAATGTGCATTACCGTAGGCCCCTTGTCCTCGCTGACAAACAGGGAAAATTCACGATCCAGTGTTACAACCATTTCCCACGACATGTGCGCGAGGCCGCCGAAAACCTGGCGTTCCGAATAGAAAAAGAGGTCATGGTGACCGAGGGGGATAACATATGGATCAGCCAAATTCTGATCCTGGAAAAATAGGGCTAAAGATTGAATCCTAAAATTAAAAGGGGCCTGAAAATGGCCTTTTTTTATATTTCATAACTATGCTTGACAAAATATAAAATAAATTATATAATATATTACTAATCATCAAAATTCTATGTCATCCAACCACCACCTTCACCCTGCGGTTTACACCCCGGAGTCCGAGGAGCCAGTCCTCTCGGAAAATGCCTTGAAATTGGCCAAAAAAATGGAGCCCGAGGAATTATGTCGTTTCATCAAAATAGTGGATGGCTTTATAGAGAAGGGGGTCAATGCGGAGGAACTTCCGGGAGGGGTAAGCATGGAGGAACTTTTGGATGTGCGGAAAGAAATTCGCAGAATCATTATCAATAAAATTTCAGGTGCCATTGACCTAAGGGACTATCAAAAACCCGCCAAGCGCAGAAAGCCTGCGGGGATAGGCGCGGAGCTGATTCAGTTTCCGGCCAAACCCAAGCCGAAACCAGCCAAAACAATGGCCAAAAGGGGGCTTGCGGAAGTGATTCGATTTCCGATCGAGGCCGAGGTGAACCCCATGCCCAAGCATATCGAAGACGAGCCGGTGAAGCAGGTTGTGGAAAAAAGTCGAAATCATTTAAGGATAATAAAGTAATCTTATGGCTTTTATTAAAATCAAGATCGACGACGGTTCGGTTGTCGAAGAGTCCAACGACAATTCCGAGAAGGGGCATTCTCCCGATATGCAAAATCAATTTCCGCATGAAATGCCCGATTTGCAGATCGTTGAAATTGAGCGAAATCCCGAAAGGGAAACCCATATTCCGCCCCTGATGATCGAAGACATCTTGCGGGAAATGGAAAACACGCGCGAAAAGATCAAAAAAGAGGAGCTGCCTAACTAGAAAGACTGAACCGAAACAACTTCGCATCCAGGCATGGGGCCTTTTAACGATACCAAAAGGCTTGGCTTAAGCAGGCTTGATTGTCTTTCGGGGATTCTGTTACCATAGCCTCCTTTTATTCGATATATACGCCCTATGAAGCGCAAAAAAGAGTCCTTTGGATATGAAGACGCGGCCCGCGCGAGCGAGTTTGTGGCCGATCAAGTCGCAAAAGCAGGCCTAAACCCCAACCAGATCCGAGACGGATTGATTTTGGGATCAGGATTGGGGAGTTTTACCGGTATCCACATGGCCGCCGATGCCGCCTCGGTAAAATTCGATGATGTTTACCAGTCCGTGCTGAAAATCAAGGAAAGTCACGATTCGGTTCCAGGGCATGCGCGAAAGCTGATTATTGGGGCCCTTAGGGATGACCCTAAAGGGGACCTGATAATTGCGCAAAGCGGCCGCGAACACCCCTACGAGGGCATTCCCACTCAACGTTCCGTGTTCTGGGTGCGCATTATGCAACTTTTGGGTGTCAAAACCCTCACGGGCTCAACCGCAACGGGTATTTTGACCCCAAAAACCCTAAAGCCACCGGCTTTGATGGTGATCAATGCGGACCAAAATCTAGTGGAGAGCGATAATCCCCTGATCGGAAAAAACGAGGAGGAATTCGGCCCGCGTTTCCCCCACATGTCTGACCTTTACCCCAAAAAAACGCGTGAGATCATCCGCGAGGTGGTCAAAAAGAACGGGCTGGACGTTCCCGAGGGGATCTATGTCCGTATTAAGGGGCCGACCTACGAAAGGCCCGAGGATACCTACATGCTACGGGCTTTGGTGAGAGATATTTGGGAGGAGGGCAAAAGCCAGCCAGGGGAAAATCGATTTATGGGGGATCCTGTGGCTGTGGTGGGAATGTCCACTGTCTTTGAGCAAATCGTCGCCCAGCATGCCACCCAGTCCGCAAAACACCCCGCCTTCTTGGAGGGAAGGGCCGCCATTGCCGTCGCGACCGATTACGCGGGCTCCATGAGCGACAAGGGGGTGGTTGAGCCTATCACCCACGATGAGGTGAAGGAAATGGCCGCAAAGGTCGAGGATCGCCTGGGCAAACTCATCAAAGAAACCATCCTTGGGATGCGTCGCCAAGCCTCTGAGGCCCTAAAAAAATAAGCCTGTGACAATGATTAGGCCGCAAGTCGCTGGGGCTGGGGCTGGGTCTGGATATCCGCTTTCCAAATGGCCTCCTTAAAGGCATGGTATAGCGTGGCTCCTGCGCCTTTTTGGTAATACTCGTCTTTGAAAATTTCATTATCCATTTTTTCCAAGGCGTATTGGGCGCGTTCAGCGTCAGAGAGGTGGGAAATTCTTTTCATGCCGTAGGGGTCTGAAGGGCGCCTGGTATCGATCAAAGCCGAATAAACGTCCACGAAAGAGGCAATTTGATCTTGGGCGGTAAGCTCGGGCTCTAGGTCGTTCTGCTCGCAGTAGGCCATGAAATCCCCCCTCGGATAGCCAACGATCTCCAATTGTCCGTTTTTAGTTTGGTATTTCAAATGATGGGTTAGGGCGATCCGGGCGCTGAGCGTATCAAAATTAAGTGCTTTCAAAATCAGGAAGCCGAGATAGGAATGCCCCTCCTTTTCGGCATCTTGGTGGGAGTTGAATTTCTCATGTTTTTCATTGAGCGTGGAGGCGCGCATGCCAAGTTTCCCAAAATCGTGGTGCTCGATCGACTTGGCCAAATGCCCAAGGTTCAATCCGCTGAAGGCGGGGTTGTTTCGGATCCCCCTCAGGATGCGCCCTGTGTCTTTGCAATGGAGCACTGTGTTCCTGGAATGCTCTCTGAGAATGTCAAAAAGCTCTTTTGCCTTTACGTCGTCGGGGGCCTTGGGATCAATGGAGAGAATGCCAGCCAAAAACTTTTCCGCCTTTTCGGGGTTAAGGTGCAGCAGCATCCCCTTGATGACCTCAAGGTCTATGTTTTGGCGCATAAGGAGCTCATCCAGCACGCGTCGGTTGACACGGATGGCCCTGCCGATTTGAACTATGCGTTCGGAATCGGACAGTGGTGAATCGGCCTCTGGGGTCTTTTCTTGGGAAGGTCGCATCCCATGAGTTGTTATGAATTATAATATTATTATACACTAAAATAGATTAATTGTCAATTAACCACAGGCAAAAAAAATAATCTGCAATAAAAAAGCCTCTTTACCCTAGGGTTAATCGGTCAAACCCCTCCATGAGACTCTTGGTCACAGGGCCGGGTTTTCCTGAGCCGATCTTGTGGCCATCGATCTCGGTCACGGGAATAATTCCGCCAGAGGTCTGGGTGATAAAGATCTCATCGACCCTCAGAAGGGTTTTGTACTTGATCCCGTCAAATTGGCACTTGCCGGAAAGCTCGATCACCGTATCCCTTGTGATTCCGTACAGGATATCCTTGTTGGTGGTGTACAGCTGGCCATCGTTGACCCAAAAAATATTGGAATAGGCGCATTCCCGGACGTAGGATTTGGGATCCACGAGCAAGGCTTCGGCGGCCCCGCAACGCTTGGCGTGTTGCTTGGCGAGGTAGCAAAAGGTGTCGGTCAAAATTTTGGCCCTGGGGGTGTTCCGCTTGCCCAGATAAGTCACCAAAGAAATGCCATTCTTGTAATACTCGGACGGTTTGGGCTGGTGCTTTTCCACGGTGACGATCAAATCCTTTCGGGTGAGGATCAGTCGGATCTTGGACTCCTTGTTGGTGTCCTTCTCAAGGGCGTCAACCACGGCCTTGTAGGTTTTCTTGAAATTCCAGGCCGACTTCATGCCGATCACATCGGCCGAGACATAAAGCCGGGCCAAATGGTCGTTGAGGCGAAACACTTTGTGGTTGTAGCTGCGAACCGTCTCGAAAACAGAGAAACCGTACAAAAAAGCGTCGCTCATCACGGGGATGCAAGCATGCTTCTCGTCGACGATTTTTCCGTTTAGGCTAACAATCATAAGACAGTTGAATTATAGCAGAGAGGGGCATTGGTTCCAATAGGCGATTCCTTAGCCTGTCAAAGACTGAAAATTTTATACCTTTGGTCTTGCGGCAATTGGAATCGCAGGATTTTGAAAGGCCCCCTCCCGCCCTTGGATGCACAGCGAACGATGAA
>CAZURX010000057.1:0-7131 GCA_964623015.1 uncultured Candidatus Peribacteria bacterium | reverse complement strand
GGGGTTCGTCAAAAAGCTTGAGGAGGCGATGTCTACTTTCCTAAGCCGCTTGAATCCCGTGGTGGCGAGCTCGGGGCGGTGGGGGGAAAAGCAATTCGATACGCTGGCTTCGCTCATCGGCATACGCGACGCTTACATGAAAACCGTTCTGCTGGCAAAAACAGTGGAGCTTGAAAAAAAGATCGATGTCGCCGTCCAGTCCGTCCAGCAGAACAAAAGCATACTTCAGCGGATCCGCGTTCGGGCCTCGGGCGATGGTGAATCCGAAGATTTTTTGCTTCAGGCCTATATTGCCGGAACTCCGGTCGCGCTTATCTCTTCCGCGGAGCAGTGTGGGTTGGTGCGGGGCCAGCTTCGGCCTTCCGGGGTTTCGCCACTGGTCAACAACTCCGCCCTGGTCGAGGCCAATCACCTGAACAATCCAAGCTCCGCGATCATTCCCGAGGGCGATGATCCTCCGCCGCTGGAGGAAACGTCCGCCTACCACAGTTATGGTAAATGTGTGGCGAACAACCTCTTGCCCATCCACCAGGAGGACGTGGATCAGGACCCCTCCTATTGCAGGCCGGAGGAGTCGGTATTTCCCTTGTTCGACATGGCGGGCGCCAAGGAAATCGGTTTTGAGTTTTACGATCCGTCCGTTCCGCCCCCTCCAAGCGCGGTCGGGCCAACGCAAGACCCCTGTGGCTTGGATAGGATCAGCTTTCTTCCCGCCACCCCGGCACCGCCCAAGGGGTGGGACAAGGATGATTCATCGTTTTTGAACAAATGCGTTTATAACCAGAACACGGCGCAGACCTGCGGACTCTCGGCGTTTGGATGGGGCACGGTCACCTTCAAGCAGGTCATTGCCAAAATGCACGCCTACTTGGTGAGTCGTGGCCTAATCAAAACAGATGCGTCTTTTTCAAGCCTGGGTGATATTTTTGCGGCCCTGTCCAATCCAACCCAATTGTCGGATCTGACCAATCCGCAAAAGCAGCTGATGAGGATTGTGCAGGCTCTTTTGCCAAGTCAAAAAACCTATGCCTACGCGGAGGGCAATGGGGTGGGATTCGGGGTGTGGGGCGAATACAAGTCCATCAATAGCGTTATCCGCCATACCGAGCCCAAGGACTCCACAATTTTGGAGTCCCGCAAAAATCAGACCATGCCCCAAAAGCCTTTGGATGGCATCCGCTTTGTGGAATTTGACCGCGCGGGCCAACATTTCAGCTTCCAATATCCTGATTTTTTTCGGATTTCCGGCACCAACCCGACCGAAGTGGCAACGAGTTTGGCCAAAATGGTGCAGGAGAAAGACGCTGAGCTCAACGCAAAGCTGGGAACCAACGCCAACCTGATCGCCCAGTTTGTGTCGCAGAATGCCGCGCTCCTGGAGCCCATCATATGGCGGCAGATGGGATTCGACCAAAAGCATGAGGCGATTCTGGAAAAATATGTGAATCGCGACAGTTTCCTCCCGGTTCCCCTTTCTCGGGGGATCCAAAATCCGCCCGCCAAAAAACCGAAGGGGTATGAAGTGCTCCATTTGGTCGCCAATGGCGATGAGCATGGCTTCCAGTTTGCCTTGAATGCCTCTCATTTGCCAGCAGTGCCCGAAACAGGGGGTGCGGAGGGGGCGGGTGAAGAAGAAGGGCTCGCAGGAGGGGGTGGAGGGCAGGGTTCGTCGAGCGGAGAGGGCGGTGCTGAACAAGAAACCGCTTTCAAATGCGGCGATCCGAAGGGTGTGGAGATTTGGGAATGGTTCAGCGCCGTGGAATGCTGGATCACGGAGGAAATCAGCAAGTTGGGGGACATGCTGAGTCTGGAGGGTTCCTGTTCCAGCGGCGAAATGCCAGAGCCGGCCGTGGGGGAGGACAATGCGGCGGACTTGCTGACGGATTCCTCCTTGGCAGTGGATAACCCAAGAAACGTCCCTGTGAAAATTGAGGCAAGGATCGACAACAAGACATTGGTGCAGGGGCAAAAAGAGGTCGTGAAGATCAAGGTTTTGAACAGCGAGGGAAACCCGATTATCAGTTATCTGAGCGATCCAGCGGTTTTTGGGGTCGCCGATGCGTCGCTGGGCCATTTTGACGAGGTGTCGAAACCCGTGTTCACGGGGGAGGAGAAATCAAACCTTTATGCCGAAAGAAAGACAGGGAGCTCCCAATTGATCGTTCAGCTTGGAGCCCTTAGTTCAGACCCCATTCCCATCCGTGTGGTTGAGAAAGCCACCCTCAAGCTCAGCGCGGTGCGCCAAGCCGAGGGAAATAGGGTCAAATACAATGTTTTTGTCAATGTGGTCGATCCAGCCGGCCAGCCGATTGCGGACGTGAATTCAGAGGCGTTGTTGGGGTTGGTTCGGCCCGCGGATGGTGTTTTGGTGAACGGCGGGCGGTTCAAAATCGAGGAGGGTCGGGGCGAGGCGATGTTTTTTCCAAACCCCATGAGCCCGAAGATTGATCTTGTCGCGGTTCACCCCTTCTATCAAAGCGAAACGCTTCACATCGATCAACCCGAGAATGAGCCGTACAAGGTGGTGATCGACGCTCCGGAATATCTCACAATTGCCCAAGTCCAAAATGTTCCAATCCGCGTGACGGACGCGAATGGGCTGGTGTCCACATCCTTCAATGGCGAGGCGACAGTTCAGTTGTCCGAGAAGAGCGGGGAATACGCGTCCCTGCTTTCAAGCGCGGTGCCGATCAGTAGAGGTGTCGGTCAGGCTTCGGTTAGGGTTTTCGGCGAGACGGGTAGCCTTGAGATGACGGCCTCGTCACCCAATTTGGTTTCCGCGGAGGCAAAAATTCCGCTGGTGGCACGGGTGGATAGTTCGGAGTGGGGCCAGACCTTCCCCCAAACCCTATTCGCATCTTTTGTCGGTTTTCCGGCGGCCAATTTTTTTGAGGAAAACTATTTTGGGGGTGTTCAGCTTTTTGGCGGAAAGACCGAGGCGGTGTTCTCCTTTCTGGCCACGCCGTCTGCCCCGGCATTGGTCACGGTGAAGCCGAATTATAGGATTTTGACTTCTCGGCCAAGCCAAATAGTCCTGGCGCGCCCATTTGGCAATGCGTTGAGCCTTCAGGTTTTGGATCAAAACAGCTTTAAATCCCTCATGAGCGTCCAGGCTCCGATGGATTTTGACAGGGTCATGGTTTGGGATGAAAACAAGCCGCCGGTCCCTGGCACAGCCTATGTGGAAATCACGGACAAAAACCACAAGGCGACCGTCGAAGGGGATTCCCTTGTCATCAGCGACAAGGACGATGAGAGGGTGCTCACCGTGGCCAAGGATGGGCTTAAATTCAGCCAGCTGGATTACTCCTTGGCCTACGACGCGAATTCGGACGCGGACTTTCCGGATTTTGTGCTCGCGAATGACAAGACAAAAGTCGGTCGCATCAAGCTCGATTTTAAGCCGAGGACCATCCGAGCCGAGGATTTGGACGTGGACGCTTCCCTGGCCACGCGTAAGGAATTTTCGGGCAAAAGCACCATGGATCCGACAGGGCTTGTCCTTTTTGGTCCTGACCAGACACCCACGGAAACCCAGTTGCCCCAAAATTTTGGGTTCGAAGGCGAAAACCAATATCTCCTGCGTTTTGGGGGCGGCAGTCCCATTGGCGAGGCGGTCATGTTTAATTTGCCGGTGGGTGGGGTGCTGCTTGGCGATCCAACCGTCACCCTTAAGAATTCCATTGCCTCCAGCTTGAATTACGACAACACTATTGGCCGAAAAATTTATCAGGACGCCGAAGGGAGCGATGTGGTTTCGATTTCGAATTTCGATTTTAATGCCGATGGTATCCAGGATGTGGCCTCAGTGATGAAGGATGGTCGCATCCGTTTGCTCGAAGGGGGTTCCACGGACCCGATTTACCGGGATCGGGGCAATATTGCCTTTTTGGCCGATGGGGTGCTGAGCGTCAATGCTTTCGATTTCAGGAACGATGGATACGAGGACCTTGTGGTCTCGACTCGTGAAGGCCGTTTGGCCGTGCTGAACAACGATGCCGAGGTGGTCACCCGAACCGATCAGAAGATAAAGGTTGGCAAGCAGGTCTATCAACTTTTTAAGCAGGATATGGATGGCGATGGCTACGCCGATCTGGTCACCTTGGATAGTCGCGGCGACATCCGCATTTTCTACAATCAGTCACGCGACCTTCTGGCGCAAGGGAAGAAGCCTCCGTTTTCCGCCAAAGAACAATTGCCGGAAAACGGAGCATTGGTCGGAAATTACGGATTTAGCCTGAAGCAAGGCCAAAATCTGAAAGAAATCCTCAAAATTCGGTTCCCGGGGATGAGCGAGCCGCCCCCGACGGATCCCAACGCCCAGCCGGCACCTGGTCAGCAGCCTCCTCCCGAAATTCCGAAAATGCCGTGGCCGGAAGGCGACGCAAGGGAAACCTATTTCGCGCCCATCGCCGACTACGAATCGGGGAGGGGTTTGACATTCTCGGCCAGCAAAACCACAGTGAACCGCGACCGTCCGCAGGCCACCGACCTCGATCTGGAAGAAGTGCTGACGCACACCCTCGTCATCCAATCCAGCCAGGATTTGGCCGATTTGGTGCTGGCGGACACGGTGCCCGACTATTTAACATTGGATGAGAAAAGCGTGATTTGTGTATCGGGCGGATGCGAAGAGATGCAGGTGTCTCCCAACGGCATCTACCTTTTCATCTCCAAGCTAAATTTCAAGTCCGGTCAGCCAATAACCATCACCTACGAGGCGAAAGTGAAAAACACGCCCAAGGCCGCGATTTATCTGAACCCCATCAAAAAACAGACCTTGCTCGAGTATGGCGGGCCGGCCAACGTCAGTATTGGCAAAACCGTCACAAACCTCAACAGTCCGAGGCCAATCACCATTCCGAATTTTATCCCCCCCTTCAAGCCCATTGTCTTGTCCCAGGGGCCACCGTTAAGGCTCAGATATACGACCACCTTGCGATCCAGCCAAAGCCTGGCCGGCATTGTGTTGGCCGACATGATCCCCAACACCGTCACGGTGGATTGGGGAACGCTAAGGTGCGCGGGGGGTGGTTGTGGCCAAATGAACCTTCAGCTCAAGGGGTCCAGTGTTTATGTTTATAACTTAAGCTCAAATGCCTCCAGGCCCACGGTGATCACCTATGAGGCAACGGTAAACAAAAAAAGCGACGAATCCTCTTATTTCAAAAACCCAACGGATTTCAGTCCGCAAAAAGACCTCAAGGCGTTGTTTCAGGCGCCAATCGACAACGCGATGGATATCATGGTCTCGCCTCCCTACAACACTTCGGGTCAACTGATCGCCCATTACACCACGGCTCCTCGTATTTATCGCGTGGCCGCGACCCTAAAGGAGAGGTCGGCGGCAGAAGAGGCGTTTGAAAAGCATCAGGCGGCCATCGCCTCGATTCAGAATCTGGATCCGAATGATCCCGAGGCGTTCGACAAGATCAATGCCGCCAAAAACGATTTGGGGCTGGGGGTGTGCGATGGAATGAAGGATGGCAGCTTGGATGCCACCTGTCAGCCCGCGGAGCCCTCGCCCGAAGAGTGTGCCCAAGACTACTCGGCCTGTGCGGAGCAGGCTATGAACAAGGTCAACGATGTGATCAGTGGTCTTTCCTGCATTGGGGGCGGCTGTTTCCCCATGCCATTCAATTTGTCGTTTATGGCTCCCCAATCTCTTCCGTTCGCCATGCCGCTCCTTTCATTTCCAGCCACTTTGCCCACTCCCATTGGCCCCATTCCGGTGCCTTCGGTTTTTGGTTTGGCCCCCACGCCTTTGGGAGCCGCCGATGTGCCTGGCCCTATCATGTCCATGCTTCGGTTTTACACAATCCCGACACTCACAGGCGGAATCGATTTGGCTTTGTGCTGGGGGCCCTACACGGGCCAAGTGCCACCCCCTCCCCCGATTTTTCCTCTCCCCTATCCTCCTCCTATTGGAAACTGCATGTCTTTCGCCTTTCCTATGGGGGCGATGCCTCCCTGCAAGCTGATTGAAAAGGGAATGAACAAGTTGATGGAAATGGCCAATTCCGTGATCAGCGATATCAACTCGGGTATTGCGGCCGTGAACAATGGTTCCGGAATTCCTCCCGATTTGGCAAACGATCAGGGCCAGGGTGGGGGGAGTGGGGTGGAAGTGGGGCTTGCGGTGGAACTGGGCGGAAAGCAAAAATTCGATCCGCCCCCCAAGGGATTCTCGAACACGCATGTGGGCAGTTTTGATTCGATTGGAGGCGTGCTGGGAAGTTGGCTCGACCGTCAAACCATCGAGATTCTGAACAAACTTCTCACCCTGCCTACGATTCGGGTAATTGTTCCAAACTTTTCAAGCCTGTTTGTCGACGATCTCGATCAGTTTCAAAGGCAGATCGAGGCCCTCAACGCCCCTCCCACGGCAAACAGCGAGAATTTTGGGGACCTTGTTGTGAATTCGGAGAATTTTTTCAACAGCCTGAACAACCAGGTCGGACAGTTGTACGCGATTTTGAATTCCCTGCCACTGGTTACCGTCAATGAAAAAGAGGTCGAATTCAGGGTTCCGTGGATCACCTCCGCCCAGGTCAAGGATTTTATTCGCCAGCTTGAGCGGTGGACGGATTATTACGAGCGGAAGATCCAATCCTACAAGGAACTTTTGGATCAGCTGGATTGCCCGGATGCGCCCATCACCGACCCCAAGTGCGGCGGAGCCAAAATTTTAAGTTTATTTGTCGTCAATTTGGATGAGCTTGTCAATAGCCTGAAGGCCAACATGCAGGCCATTCAGTCGTATCTGAACTTCCCGAGGGATTTCATTCTTTTCGAGCGCGGGCTCGCCAATTACATCCGTCAGTTCGCCTGCATGTTGGATACCATAAGCCAGCTCTTCGGCGGCTGGCTCACCACCATCCAGGACCAAATCATCGGCTACATGGAGGCTTGGGAAACCATCAAGGCCGTTGTAAAGGACATCAAGAAAATCATCGATGTTTTTGCGAATTTCGAGAATTCCTGCGATGTCTGCACCAATGAGCGGTTTGGCAATTTTGGTTGGTTCACCCTGCTTGGATTGGTGATTCCGGACATCCCGATCATCAAGATGCCCAAATGGCCGGACTTGGTGATCGAGATGAATTGGTGCCGGGCGGCCGCAGCCTTGAT
>CAZURX010000056.1:0-7156 GCA_964623015.1 uncultured Candidatus Peribacteria bacterium | reverse complement strand
CATGGCATTTTGAGAGGGATTGAGGGCCACACAGGAATCCCCAAGCAATACCTTGGCTTTCTCAGTTTTGACGAGGTGGAATCGGCGCTTCGGGGACTCATCCAGATGTCAGCGCTCAAAACACGCTATGAAAAAGGATTTTATATCAGCGTGCGGGGTTCTGAATACAGCACTCTGGAAGGGGAAGAGGCGATTTCGGTCGAAAAGGATTTGATAAGCCAACTGGAAAAAGGGAAAGCCGATGACAAAACAATCCGAGGCCAAACAGCATCCCAAGGCTACGCCAAGGGCATCGCCCGCATCATCCTAAAGGTGGAGGATTTCGGCCGATTCAAGGAGGGAGAAATTCTGGTGACCAGCATGACCCGCCCCGAATTCGTGCCGCTCATGCAAAAGGCCGCCGGCATTGTGACAAACGAAGGCGGCATCACCTGCCATGCGGCAATTGTGTCGCGGGAATTGGGAAAACCTTGTATCATTGGAACCAGGGTGGCCACCACCGCCATCAAGGACGGTGATCTTGTGGAGGTCCGCGCGAACCATGGAACCGTGAGAATATTAAAATAATCGTATGCTCACCAGCCCCTTCGGAAAACTGTCTAAATCCGACGCCATTATTGCCGGCGGCAAGGGCGCCTCGCTCGGCGAAATGACCCAGGCGGGAATCCCGGTGCCCCCGGGTTTTGTGGTGCTTTCCGAGGCCTTTGAGCGTTTTCTGAAAGAGACGGAGCTGGACATCGAGATCGACGCGGCGCTCGACACCGTAAACCACAAGGAAATCCACACGGTGGAGAATGCCTCGGAGCGAATCCAGGCGCTGATTTTGGACGCGGAGATGCCCCAGGACATCGCTGACGCGGTAATGGCCTCTTTCAAAAAACTCGGGGCCAAATGGGTCGCGGTCCGCTCGTCCGCCACTGCGGAGGACAGCGCCTCGGCCGCCTGGGCCGGCCAGCTGGAAAGCTACCTGAACACCTCGAAAAAGGATCTGCTGAAAAAGGTGCAACGGTGCTGGGCCTCGCTCTTCACCCCGCGCGCCATCTTCTACCGGTTCGAGAAGGATTTGCACAAGCAGAAGATCTCGGTCGCCGTGGTCGTCCAAAAGATGGTGGAATCCGAGGTTTCGGGCATCGCCTTTTCCGTCCACCCCGTCACGCAGGATTACAACCAGCTCATCATCGAGGCGGGCTACGGCCTCGGCGAGGCCATTGTCTCGGGCCAGATCACGCCAGACAGCTACGTGGTGGAAAAGAAGGAAAAGACGATCCTCGAGGCGCGCGCAGAAAAACAGGAACGTCGGCTCGACAAAAGGTCCCACGGCGGCAACGAGTGGATCGAGGTCCCGACCGACAAACAGGAGTCTCAGAAGCTGACCGGCAAACAAATTTTGGAGCTCTCGGACCTCATTATCCGCATTGAAAACCATTACGGCTTCCCGTGCGATATTGAGTGGGCGTATGAGAAAGGTAAGTTTTACATTACACAGAGCAGACCGATCACAACGCTCCAAAAGGTGGACACGGACAAGGGGATGGTTAAAATCATAAAATCCGCCAAATGACCAAACTTCAACCTCATTTAAAGGACTGCATTCGGCTGTTCGAGGTAGCGGGCATGCCACCCTTAATGACAACGGTGTTCATTCGGCATTATGCTCCGCTGAAGGTATTGGCGATTTCCAGGAACGGGCTATGGCAAACTTTTATGCCAAGAAAAATGGAACAATTGACGTTGCAGAGGGGGGTTTATTTGTTGCGCGACACGAAAGCCCTGTCAAAATATGAAAAAGGATTCAAGGAATATCAGAAAAAAACACTTTCATTTTTTAAAAAACTGTTCGCGAGAAAAACTCTAAAAAAAAACGAGGCTGAAAAGGCTTTTGAGTGGATCGCTGAACTGTGGCTCCATTATCAGAAAACCGAATTTTTTTACACGGACAAGGCGTTCGAAAACTCCAAAAAGGACAAATCGATGGCAAAAAACCTTGAAAGAATGGGAAAGATTAAAACTTCAGGACGCGTGTTCCTCAACGCATAGAATTTTGGCGAAAAAAGTATTTTTCATCGTTTGGTGACCCAATTAGGCCGACAATTGGAGATGGATGCCAAAACTTTGAATTGGCTCACAAAAAGCGAAATTTTGGGACTTTTGGCGGGGATAAAAGTGGCCCTTGGGATAATTCCTGAACGGAAAAGGGCCTATGTGATCCTGACCGAAGGGAAAAAATTAGTGGAATACAGGGGTGAAAGGGCCGAAACGTTTGCCCAAAAATTTTTTTGCGAGGGAAAGGCTGAGGGCGCCATCTTGAAAGGAATTGTGGCCAATCCCGGCAAGGCCAAAGGCAAGGCGAGAGTCTGGACATACGATGTGAAAACATTCGACAGCGCCACCGCATTCTCAAAAACCATGGCTGGGGGCGACATTCTGGTGGCGGAAACAACTTCGCCCGAGATCATGATGGCCTGCAAAAAGGCAGCCGCAATCCTGACGAACCAAGGCGGTCTTCTGTCGCACGCGGCGATCGTCAGCCGGAAGATGGGCATCCCCTGCATCGTGGGTTTCGGGGATGTCACTCATCGGGTAAAAGACGGCGACTTGGTGGAGGTGGACGCCGACCGTGGCGTGGTGCGGAAAATTGAGTCGTCGGCGACGAATCCTGAACCCGAGCGCAGAGAGCTGTTCAGGGTGGATGCGGACAGGGGGGTGGTTAAAATCATAAAAAGGGCTTGACTAAGTGAACAATTGTTCACTATCATAAGATTCAAATGGTGATCGGCTTTTTGAATGAAACCTTTTTTATTGTATGGAGATTAAATTTTTTGATCGAACCGTAGAGGCCTTTGTCGAGAAATTGGAGGGGTATACCTATGCCAAAACTTTGCGTACCTTGGACCTTTTGGAGCAATTCGGAAATCTTCTGAGAATGCCGCATGGCAAGAACATCGGACATGGCCTATTTGAGCTTAGGGTTCAGGGCAGGCAGGAGGTTCGTATTCTCTATGCTTTTAGTGGAAAGGCCATCATCCTTTTGGTCGGTTTCTTCAAAAAAACCCAACGGATTCCGAGGCAATGGATCGATTTGGCAAAAAAACGCTTAAGTTCGCTTGATTTTAAATAACATATACGTTATACTACTGTCATGAGATCCTTTTCCAGTTTCAAAAAACGGGCATTGCGAAACAAGGCGGTTCGCGAGGCATACAACGCCCTTGCTCCTGAGTTTGCCATTGCCGAGGCAATCATCCGAAAAAGACTGGAAAGAGGTCTCACCCAATCCCAGCTGGCCAAAAAGATCGGCACCAAACAGTCCGCCATCTCCCGCTTGGAGTCCGGAAACTACAATGCAAGCATTGGCTTCCTCGCAAAAATTGCCAAGGCGCTCAATCTTCGCTTGGCCGTGAGCATGAAATAGGTTATGCCTTATTTTAGGCCCATCGCCGTCTTTTTCACCTTCTCCAGCCAACTTTTCCGTTGTTCGTCAGTTAAAGACTGCGCGGAATAAAGTGGCATGTGTTTGACGACGGTCATCCCGCAGGTTTTGAAAATGCAATTTTTGAGGCGCCTCCACCCCACATTCATGTAATAGCCCCAAATCCCGAACCCGGGACCGCCGTAGGTCTCGAATACCACCGCTTTTTTGCAGGGAAGGAGCCAACGGGCACTCCAATTTTTCCGAATAGTGTCTTGTAGCGGAAAGCAAAGCCCGCCGAGAGGATCTTGTCGAACCATCCCTCCAAAATCGCGGGGGCGCGGAGCCACCACACAGGGTAAACAAAAACCATCCAGACCGCCCAGCGGATGAGGTCTTGGTGTTTTCTGATGACCTCGCTTTCCTCGCCGTGTTTTTCGGGTGTTCGGAGCACGGGGTCGAAATGCTCGGCGTACAGATCAACCACATGAGTGATGTGCCCCGCCTCCTTGGCGCCCTCCAAAAACGATTCCTTGATCGCATGGTTCAGGCTTTCCTTCTTCGGATGGGCGTAGATGACGAGGGGGTTCATAAGTCAAAGTTAAAACGGGCTGATAATACACAACAATTCAAAAAAATCCGCTATGAGCGGAGTCCACGCAATGTGGGACGAGTCGAAATAAATCTCTCGGGGCCGTACCAGGATTGAGCGAACGTAGCAAGGAGTTGAAGCGTTAAGTAGCTAGCGAGCCGTGCCGAACGCAGCGAGGGCGACCCTGAGCAGGGTCGAAGGGAAGCCCGTGGCGCAGCGAGGATGAGTCATGCGGTCCGCCGAGGCGGACAAGTGATTCAAGGCTCGCCCTATTGGGTCTTGTGGGCCCCGGATAGAAGCGAGTGGCGCGGACCCAAGCGGACGGAGGCCGAGAGGCCGACTGGAGCGCAGGGCTCCGATGGGAAATCCGCAGAGTGGATTTTGAATCGGAGAGCGCCTCCCTTTTGCGAGAAGCTCGCGAAGTTGAGCGAAAGCCTGGGGAGGCCCCTTCCTTGTGCGGGAAAAGGCGGAAAAACCGACCTGTGCTGAGCAAAGCCGAAGTAAGCGGTTTTTCGGATGTAAATGGTGGGCGATGGAAGAGTTGAACTTCCGACCTCTACATTATCAGTGTAGCGCTCTAACCACCTGAGCTAATCGCCCATAGACAAAACGTGCGGGAAAAAGATACCGAAGCCTTGGAGTCATGTCAATTTATTTACCCCATTTCCTCCGCATAGGCCCGCAATTTCGGCGTGGCATGCTGAACCAGCTGGCGAACCATCCTTTGAAGGCGCGTCTCGAAATCGATCTCGGGCTTTATGCCGAAGCCTTCCAATATCGACCACAGGGTCGCGTATTGGATTTCATGGATACTGCGCAGGGTGCGGGCCAAATTCCGCCCATACCAGCCTTCGCCTCGGTCAAAATCGAAAAGGCGCACATCGCAGAGACGAATGTCTCCCTCTTTTGCTATGGTATCACTCTTCCTCCGATCAAAATGGGGACTGATCGCCGCACGGATCTTTCTCCGATCATTTTGAATCCACGCGTCAGGCATTTGGATCGTTTGATCCGCCACCAACAAATTTCTCACTTCCCCTGGAATCTTCCGCCGAAAGGGGTTAAGAGCGGGAAAAAGCAATTTAAAAGCTTTCCCGCCCAAAAGATCAAGCCCCAAATCTTCCTCCTGGTATATGGCTTCCCCTTTCCGAACAATATCATGCAAAAAATTCCGAATGCGTTCAAAACGCATCAAATCTCGATAAAATATGGGGTGGGAAGGTTGGAGCAATGGCTGTTCCAATACCAAGGTAGTATTTTGGCGTGTTTGGTTGGCGAGAACCGTGCAGGCCTCTCCATAAATTCTCGTGGGAACAATGGGAATCTCATATTTTTGGAGAACGCTCAAATCCCTTTCCGCATGGGCTGGATCCATTTTTTGCCACCATTTCCCAAAAGGATGGGGAATTTTATGGGCCAGCTTCCGCATCTCATCGAGCCACACATGGTGCTCGGCGCCTGAAATGCGCCTTCCCGACAATGTGATAGGGTGTTCCATTCGAATTGAACAATTGGTTGATCGCCCACTGGGCATGCTCTTTCAGTATCCCATCGGATTCGGCTTCGATCAATCGTTTGAGGGCTGGGATCAATTCTCGGTTTCCGCTGTTTCCCGCCACCACGCAGGCGTTTCGCAGAAGTCCAACACGCTTCGCCCGCATGAGCGGCGTGCCCGCGAAACGTTTTAAAAATTCTTCGTCCGTTCGGATGGATAGGAGTTCGGCCAAATCCAACGACTCCCCCACCCCATTCGCCGACTTCAGCTCTTCGATTTTGACCTCCTGACGATGAGCTCGCCCGACATTGAAAGGGCAAACCTCCTGACAGGCATCGCAACCAAACAACCGATTCCCGATTTTCGGCCGCAATTCAATTGGAATCGGCCCCTTGTTCTCGATCGTCAGGTACGAGATGCATCGGTTCGCGTCAATCGTCCCGTCGCCCTGGATCGCGCCCGTGGGGCAGGCCCTTTGGCATTTCGTGCAGTCTCCGCAGTTGGGCATTGGTTGTTTTAACGTGGGCTCAAGCGCCAAAGTCGTCAAAAGCGAGGCGATGAAGAAAAAACTCCCCTTCGAGGGGTTGATCAGGCAGGAATTCCTGCCGAAAAAACCCAGGCCCGACGCCTCGGCCAAAACCCGATCGACCATGGGTCCGCTGTCGACTGAGATATAATTTTCACACTTGAGACTTGAGACTCGCGCCTGAGACTTTAGCCATTCGGATAATTCGATCAATTTCTTCTTTAAAACTTTGTGATAATCCCGCCCACCGGCATACCGAGCGACCTTACCTTGGTTTATTGAACAAATATTTTGTTCATATCCATACCATGAAGCTAGAACAATGGCCGATTTCGCCTCGGGAAGCTTGCGGTCTGGCTGATACCGATCCTCGGCCATTTTGGGCAGGTAATCCATGCCCGCATGGAATCCTCTTTTGACCCATTCATCAAATACAAGACGGTGTTCCGCGAGCTTGCGCTGGACTTCCTTAAAATCCACAATCCCATAAAAGGACCAGCCCTGTTTTTCTATGAATTGTCTCAGGCGTTCGTTCATCACTGGGATTCTACAGGGTTTTGGGGGCGCGAAAAAGAAAATATCGGGGGCGCATGCTGATTGATTTCAAAAAAAACGAAAATTATTGTAATCTTTAAAATGAAGCGTCCAAATTGTTTACTTATAAAAATCAAATGCCCCACAGAAAAGATTTGAAGCAAAGCCTGGGACTGGTGGTCATCGCGGTTCTTTTTATGCTCGGGTTGGGAACCGTGTTGTTTTCCCAATTGGAGGGCTGGAGCCTGATCGACTCTTTTTATTTTTCGGCCATGACGGCCACCACGGTGGGCTACGGTGACTTTTTTCCGACCCACACCCTGAGCAAGATCCTCACAGTCATTTATTCGTTGATGATCATTCCGTTCATCCTCTACGCCTTTTCAGTGATTGCCAAATTCCAAGTCGAAAACGTGAACCGCAGAATCAGAAGCGTGGCCCAAAAGGTGAGCGAGCAGGAAGTGGAGATCGAGAAAACCGAACGAAAAATAGCGGATGCCAGAAGCAGGCTCAAGGAGAAGGGGGATGAGCTGGAGGGGCTCGAGAAAAAGCTGAAAAAACAGGAAAAAATCACCCGCAAGCAATCCGAGGAGATTGAGG
>CAZURX010000055.1:0-7192 GCA_964623015.1 uncultured Candidatus Peribacteria bacterium | reverse complement strand
TCCTGCTCCAATTCCTCGGAGGCCTTCTTGATCTCCTCGGGCGTGGCGTCTTTTTTCTTCAGGAGTTCCTTCACGGCCGTGATCTTCTCGTTCACGGGTTTCTTGAGGTTGTCGGGGATCTTGGCGTCGTTGTCGCGCATCATCTTCTCGAGCTGGAACACCATGCCGTCGGCTTTGTTGCGGGTCTCGACCGCCTCCTTTTTCTGTTTGTCCTCGTCCGCGTGCAGTTCGGCTTCCTTGCGCATCTTCTCCACCTCGGCCTCGCTAAGCCCGCTGGAGCCTTGGATGGTGATCTTTTGGGATTTGCCCGTGCCCTTGTCTTTGGCGGTCACGTTCAGAATGCCGTTGGCGTCGATGTCGAAGGTCACTTCGATCTGCGGGACGCCGCGCGGGGCTGGCGGGATGCCGTCGAGGATGAATCGGCCGAGGGATTTGTTGTCCGAGGCCATTTCGCGCTCGCCCTGGGTGATGTGGATGTCCACGCTCGGCTGGCTGTCGGAAGCGGTGCTGAAGGTCTGCGATTTGGAGGTGGGGATGGTGGTATTTCGCTCGATGACCGGGGTGGCCACGCCGCCCAGCGTTTCCACGCTGAGGGTCAGCGGGGTCACGTCCAGAAGGAGCAGGTCCTTCACGTCGCCCATGAGCACGCCCCCCTGGATGGCCGCGCCGATGGCGACCACCTCGTCGGGGTTCACGCCCTTGTGGGGCTCTTTGTTGAAGAATTTCTTGGCGATCTCGACCACCGCGGGCATGCGGGTCATGCCGCCGACCATCACGACCTCGCTGATGTCCTTGATGTCGAGCTTGGCGTCTTTCATGGCCTTTTTGCAGGGCTCCTTGGTGCGTTCCAGAAGGTCGTGGCACAGTTCCTCCATCTTGGAGCGGGAAAGCTTGAGGTTCAGATGTTTGGGGCCGTTCGCGTCCGCCGTGATGAAGGGCAGGTTGATGTCGGTCTCTTGCGCGGCGGAAAGCTCGATCTTGGCTTTTTCCGCGGCTTCCTTCAGGCGTTGCACGGCCATCATGTCCTTGGAAAGGTCGATGCCGTCGGATTTCTTGAATTCGGAGACGAGCCAATCCATGATGCGCTGGTCGAAGTCGTCGCCGCCCAGGTGCGTGTCGCCGTTGGTGCTGATCACCTCGAACACGCCGTCGCCAAGCTCCAGCACGGAAACGTCGAACGTTCCGCCGCCGAGGTCGAACACGACCACTTTCATGTTCTTGCCCTTTTTGTCGAGGCCGTAGGCCAGGGCCGCGGCTGTGGGCTCGTTGATGATGCGTTTCACGTCGAAGCCCGCGATCTTGCCCGCGTCCTTCGTGGCTTGGCGTTGGGAATCGTTGAAGTAGGCGGGGACGGTGATGACCGCCTCGGTGACGGGCTGGCCCAGATAGGCCTCGGCGTCGGCCTTGAGCTTTTGGAGCACGCGCGCCGAGATTTCGGCCGGCTGGTACCATTTGCCGTTCATGTGGATTTCCACGCCGCCGTCCTTGCCCGCGCGGGTCTCGAACGGGAGTTTGGAGACCTCGTCCTTCACCTCCTCGTATTTGTGCCCGATTAGGCGCTTGGCCGAATAGATGGTGTTTTTGGGGTTGGTGACGGCCTGCCGTCGGGCGATGACGCCCGCCAGGCGGTCGCTGTCCTTTTCCGCGACGACGGAGGGCGTGGTGCGGTTGCCCTCGGCGTTGGGGATGACCACGGGCTCGCCGCCTTCCATGACGGACATGCAGGAGAACGTGGTGCCCAGGTCGATTCCGATTATTTTACCCATATAAAAATTTATTAAAGATAAATTTCAAAGCCGAAATCCGAAATTCCGAAATCCGAAACAAAATCCAATATCCAAAATACAAACGTCACACACCATGGCTTGTTTTTAAAACGTTATGGTTTGGTTTTTGGAATTTCGACCTTGGCACGTTTCGGGTTTGTTTAGACTCTAGTGCCTCGATTTTCGGATTTAAAAGAACGTTAGCACTCACTATTATAGAGTGCTAAAAAAGGGGAGTCAAGAATTTTTCCCTCACCCGCTCTTGGGCTCACCCTCCTTCGCTGAAGCTTCGGAGGGATTCTCGCCCAAGAGGTCCCTCTCCCGTCGGGAGAGGGCCGACTTCGCGACCCCGAGCCTGTCGAGGGTTGAGCGAAGACGGGGTGAGGGAAAAAACTATTTGCTCCCATCTCCAACCTTCACCTTCGCGGCCTTCAGCAGTTCCCCGTTCAGCGTGTAGCCGGGATCCAGCTCCTCCACAATCACCTCTTTTTCGCCGGGCCCCTGCATCAGGACCTCGTGGAAATTGAGGTCGAGTTTCTGCCCCACCGTCTCGATCCGTTTCACGCCGAGGTTCGCCAGCGCCTTGGTCAGGTCGGCCTGCGTGTGGAGGACGCCCTGCGCCCACGCATCCTCTTTCAAGGTGTCAGGCAGATGCTTGCAGCTGCGGTCCAGATTCTCAAGTGCGGGCAAAAGGACTTTGAGCAATTCGGCGTTCGCGAACTTCACGAACCGGCCCTTGTCCTCCTCGGATCGGCGTTTGTAGTTCTGCAAATCGGCCATGCACCGCGCCAAATGGTTGGTGAGTTCTTCTATCCTTTTCATTCCTGCGGAAGCAGGAATCTCCTGATTGTCCGATGTGCCGACTTCTGCGGGAATCTCCTGCTTATCCGTCATTCCCGCCACTTTTTTGTCATCCTGAACTTGTTTCAGGATCTCGGCCTTTTCCGCCTCGGCGACTTTTTGCGCCAAGTCATCCGATTTCGGCTCGTCGGTTTTCGGATCCTGTTGTTTCGCTTTTTTGGAATCGCTCATAGTATTTAGCTTAGTCTCTAGTCCCTAGTCCCTAGTTCCTAGTCCCTATATTAATAGCAAATCCTTGTGGAGCCGTACACCCTTTACAATCCTTTTTGATGATCGTATAATCCTATTCTGTTGACCCATCCCATGGAAAAATTTAAGCCTAAGTCACCAAAGGAGATCATTGAAATCGGAATGAGGCGAGCCGAGGAGCTTAAGTCCAGGGCGCTTCTGACCGATGCCCTGCAGATGTTTCGCGTGATCGAAACATTGGCCGAGGGCGATGCCTTGTCGCCGGAAGATGCCAAGCGACTCACGGGCCATCTCACCATGGACATCCAAACATCCAACGAGGACGGGAATGTCGAAAGGGTGAGGGAGGGGCTGGAGTTTGTTCGCAATGAGCTAAATGGTTTACTATGGCGAAAATGTTCCCCCAAAAATTAAGTCGGAAAAATAGGTCCCCCAAGACCGTTCGCGAGGAGCTTCTCGACTGGCTCGACAAGGGCGAGGCTTTGGCGCGCAAGAGCTTGAAGGGCCAGCCCGAGGCGCTTCGCGAGATCCTCGGCACAATGGGGCGGGTGCGAAAGGTCGTCGACAGGTTGTTGGCGAACCCCAGGACCCTCGGCCGTCTGACCTGCGAGATAACGTCACGGGTGGGGCATTATAGCCAAGAGTCGAGGTCCAACCCGGCGGCTGAGCCGCGAAGCCGTGCATTGCTTTTGGAGATAGCGCAGGATGTCCGAAGCGAGGTGGAGGGCATTGAGGCGGACAGGGGGCTTCATTTTGATTGATAAAAATGGTATAATAATGAGATTTAAAACAAAGCCTATGCATGCCGAAAAAAACCAAGAATTGCTGAGTAAAATCCACGAAACCAAGTTGCGCGCCCGTAAAATCGGAAGCGAGGCCGCGGCGGTGATGACCGATATCGACCTGAGGGCGATCGAGAAGCTGGTTTTGGAAGATAGGAGCCTTGATTTGGCCGTGCGCTACCACGATAAAATTTGCGAGGCACTGGATGCCTTGGGCGTGGGGAAGGGGGGGGGGGATGAGAAGGCGGGTGTGGAAGAGGGTGAATCGGAGGTCGAAGAGAGGGAAATTCTTTTGCAGAAAAAGCAGGCCCGGTCCGCGGCGCTCCAGAACTACCAGGATGTGGAATTTCAGGTCCGCAAGGCGTTGACCCAGATCGTGGGGCCTTTGCATTAAAACCCTTTGAGAATTTGCTTTCCTCGGTCGCTTTTGCTAAAAATGGATAGCTAGTGTGTTTGAGGTGCCGTGGTGAAGTGGCTAACACTGCGGTCTGCAACCCTGCACCAGCCGCGGTGCGGGGCGACCCCCACCGAAAAAATCATTGGCCAAACAACGAGGTGCCGTGGTGACGTGGCTAACACTGCGGTCTGCAAAACCGCCATTCGTGGGTTCGACCCCCACCGGCACCTCCACATTTAACCAAAAAAATGCTCCGCCATTCATGCAGGGCCATTGTATTTACCAGGTCTCTTCGTTTTCGATGACAAAGAGGGTCAGCTCCTTGAATCGTTGATCGCTGATGCCGATTCGGTTGGCGATGGCCAAGATTGAGTTGTTCTCCTCTTGGGTCATTGAGAAAAGGTCGACAGAGAGGATCTTGGCGTTATTCTCGGTCATTTCCCTGAGCGCTGATTCCAGTCTTCCGGTGCTCAGTCGGGCAATGAGGCCGATCCGGACTTTTTGGGTGATCAGCAGTTTAAGAATCAATTTCTCGTTTTCGTTGAATTCGGGCAGGCTCTCGAGCTTTGTGGCTAGGATGACAGCTGGGCCCGCCAGTTGGGATTGGTCTTTTTCCATGGGTGAGAAAAATTTTAAAGTATAATAATTTATCATATAAGAATATTGTTGTCAAAAATCTCCGAAAAAAGAAAAAGCAGGACACAACGCCTGCTCTTTCTATTGGCAACTTTATAGGGTTGGGGGCTACGTGAACGGGGGATCGAGGAATAGTTTTAGTGTGATGTCCACCCGATCCCGAATCAGCGCGATGCCCCATTCGGTATTGGTTTTCATGGGTTTAGGTTTTAGGAAATAAGGATTGTGGCGATGGGAAGGATCCTTTCCCCAGCTCACAAGTCCAGTTTATCAATTAGAGTGTCATTTCTTTGTCAAAACAATGTCATTTTTGCGTGAATTTTAAGCTCGGGTTTTTAGAGTGAAAACGCTCCCATGGCCGAGCTTGCTCTCGACTTCGATGCTCCACCCTTCCCGTTCGCAAATGCCTTGGCAAATGGCCAGGCCGAGCCCAAAGCCTTTGGCCCTTTCCCCGCGGGAGGTGTCGGCTTGGTAGAATCGTTTGAAAATGTTGGGCAAATCCTTTTCCGCGATGCCGATGCCCGTGTCGCCCACGCGGATGGCGGGCTTTTCAACCGTGACGGTCACCGCGCCCTTCTCGGTGAAATGGATGGCATTTTTGATCAAATTGCCAACGGTTTTTTCAAGCGCCATGGGGGAAGTTTTTAAGCTGAAATCCTCAACCACTTTTAGTTGGAACTTGAGGTTTTTCTGTTTGGCCAGCAATTGGTAGGGCTCCAGGAATTGCTTGAGGAAAGCCCCGACTTGGAGCTCCTGTTTTTCTTGGGGTCGGCCCATCCCGCGAGAAAGGAAAAGAAGGTCGTTGACCAAGGTTTCCATCTGGCCCACCGACCGCTCCATGGCCATCAGCTTTTCGCGTTGGTCCTTGCCCAGCTTTTCGGGTTTTAGGGCCAAGAGTTCCAGCGAGCTTTTCATCACGGTCAGCGGGGTGCGGAGCTCGTGGCTCGCGTCCTGCGTGAATTGTTTTTCCCGGTCGAACGCTTGGCTCAGTTTGGCCAAAAACTCGTCGAAAGTGAGGGCCAGTCGGCCGATTTCGTCCCCGCTTTTGTACGCGCTGGCGAGCGAGGCGTTGGGCAGGTTTTGGGGGTGGATGTCGCGAACCTTGTCATGCAGGATGCGAAGGGGGGCGAGGGCGCGTTTGGCGAAAAGCGCGCTCAGGCCAAAGGAGAGCAGGAGCATGATTCCGAACACCGCGAAAAGGATATAGGAAAGGCCCCGGACGTTTTTCTCGAAGGATTCCAGGTTTTGCCCCACAATCACTTTCAGCCCATCCTGATCGTTCATGTAGAAGCGATAGGGGGTTTTGTCCACCAGGCCGTTCGAGTAGCCGGCCTTCCATTCCAGCACCACCTTCCCGCGGGAGGTTTTTTCGATGATTCTTCCTTGTTGGTTGACGATCACCGAGAGTAGATCGACATTCTTTTTTTCGTTGATTTCCTGGAAGGTCTGGTCTCGAAGGGTCGGGTCGTGGAACAGGATGATGCGCTCCTGCAGGCTGCTGCGTATATTCTTGTATTGGACAAAAAGCAGGGTGTCGATGTCGCTCTTCGCCTGTTGGACGAACAGCGCGAACACCAGCCCGCCCGAAATGCACAAAATCAAAAGAACCGTGATCGAGAACTGGAAGGCGAGCCGCCATTTGATGGAAAGGTTACGCTTCATAAGGCCAGATTGATTCCAAATTGATAACAAATGGATGACAAATTGATTTACCATCTATAGGTTATCCATTTGTAGTCCATTTGTCATCGGAGGAAATGGGGGGGTGGGTTCAGGCTTGGGTGGAAAATTTATATCCCGTCCCATGCACCGTGTGGATCAGGGGCTTGGAATACCCTTTGTCCACCTTTTCGCGAAGCTTTTGGATGTGCGAGCGCACCACGTCGCTCCACAGTTCGTCCTCGGAGTCCCACAGGGCTTCCTCCAGTTCCGACTTGGCGATCACCCGCTCGGGGTTTCGCATCATGAATTCCAGGATCTGGAACAGTTTCTTGGTCAGTTTGATGTCATTTCCCGCCCGCTTCACGCTCTGGGTCTGGGTGTCGAGCGTGAGGTCTGCGATCTTGAGGATTGGGCGCTTGGGCTGGGCCTTGGTTCGGCGCCGCAAAACGGCCTGGATGCGCGCCAAGACCTCCTTCAGTTGGAACGGCTTCACGATGTAGTCGTCCGCGCCCACGTTCAGGCCGGAAACCTTGTCGTCCAGCGTGTCCTTGGCCGTGAGCATGAGGACGGAGCGGTCGGGGAACTCCCGTCGGGTCATGGCCAAAACCTGGAGCCCGTCCATCCCGGGAAGCATCCAGTCGAGCAAGATCACGTCGTATTTGGTCTTGCGGATCTTTTCCCAGCCGTCTTTCCCGTCAAACGCCACATCCACGGCATAGCCGTGTCCTCGCAGATATTCCGCGATGTTCTTGGCAATGGCCTGTTCGTCTTCGACTACCAGTATGACGCCACTGGCCACCCCCAGCAGTACTACTGCCGGAGCGACCACTACAGCTACGCCCGGTACGGCATCCCGGTTGTCTTTTTCTCGACCGGCAGCCACCGGGACTATCACATGG
>CAZURX010000054.1:5283-7196 GCA_964623015.1 uncultured Candidatus Peribacteria bacterium | reverse complement strand
GGATATCGGCTGCGGCGACGGGTACCATGGGGAGATTTTTGCGCCCGACTGCATCGCCTATGATGGCTACGAGATTTCCGAAGCCATGACCCAAAAAACCAATGAGCGGTGGAAGGCCAATGGCCTTAAAAACGCTTGCGTCATCCAATGCGACGCCGGCTCCGTCGTATTAAAGCCCGATTCCTATGATGTGGCGTGGAGCCTTTATTTCACGTCCGGCAATTTCCGCGACGAGCTTCCCCTGGACCAGTACACGGACGCCTATTTGGACCAAAACCCCAAGTTCATCAAGATCGTTTCCAATTTTTTCAAGGCCCTTAGGCCCAATGGCCGCCTTTTGTTGACGGTTTACAAGGACAAGACCGAAACTGAGGAGGCCCAGCGCGCCTTTTACCAAAAAACAGGGCAGACGCTTGTCACCCCTCCAGGATCGCGCTTTGTCTCCACCCAGGAGAATTTTTGGTCCGTCCGTTGGACAAAGGAGAGCATGCTTTCGAACCTGAAGGCCTGCGGCATTAAACCCGAGCAGGTTACCTTTCACGACCTCAACGAGGTTTCCTGGATTGTCGAGGCGGAGAAACGGTAATTGAATCCATCAACTCCTCTTGTCTTTGTGGCGCGGATCCAGTCGCGTGGCCTCTTTCCATGCGAGCTCGAAGGCCACGGCCATCGCCTCGTAGATCTCGCGGCTTTCGATGATGATGCCCAGTTTTTCCTTGAGCGACGTGATGCTGAGCTTGCCGTCGTAGATTTGGATTTCCGGACTGAAGGAATATTGGTCCGCGGGAACGAGGCGGCTTTCACGGTCCACTTGTTTGTCGTGTTTCGTGCTTTCCCGAGCCAGGGGGGTGTCGGGATGGATGGAGCGGATATGGATCTTATTTTTGGTCCGTCGCTCGAAATATGTCTTGAAATAATCCGGAAGGATCCCATGGAGGCTGTCGAACGAGGCGAGCGACCGCAAGGTCTCCGATGAGCTCAGGGTGTCCTCATACACTTTGACCAGTCCTTCGTTTCCCTCGTAAAACGTCACCTTCGGCTTGGTGCTTGTGGGCCGAAAACGCGATTCCAGCTCCGCCATGACCGACTTGACCTCCTCCACCTTCTTGTCGATCAGCACGTTTTGCTCCACCCTTTGGCGCTCAAGCTGGTTGACCATGTTTTGGGGCTCCTCGGGGGTGTAGAGCTGGGTGTTGGCCTTGGTGGCTTTGCGGATCCAGCCCTTGTCCACCAGTTTATCCAAAATGAACCGCGTGGTGTTGCGGGGGATCTTCACCTTGCGGGCGAGAACCGAAGCCGGCTGAGTACCGATTTCCAGCGCCGTCAGGTAAACCTCGATCTCCTTGGAGGTGAGTCCCAAGTTTTGGAGCACGTTTTCAATCATAAAAACTTATTTCAAGACAATGTGTTTAAATATTAAATGATGACAATATTTTATTGTCAGTTTTATTTTACGCTTATTTGAGCCAAAAATCAATACTTTAATTGGTCACTATATGCATGATTGACAATCTTTTAATATCATATTATAATGGTTCTCCACACTTTGCTTAGAAACGATTTTGATCCTTCCAATCATCGGCTGCGCAGGAATCCAATGAATAGATTTGTGCAAATAGGAGAGCTCCTTCGGGCGTCGCCCACCGTGAACTTTCATGAAATCCTGAAATCAATCCAGGAGTAGAAAGGTACACCGGCCGCGAGGCTTGAACCCCAGCGCTCTTATCCTAAATCCAGGCGAACCGTCCCATTTTTTGCGACAAACCGCCTCTCGGATTATAGGCCCCTATTTGTACAAACTTATTCATATAAACCTTAACGCTTATGAAGCCCAACGCCCTCCCCAATGTTTCCTTGGATCCCAACAACGAGACATGCGATTCCGCATCCCCCTCGCTAAACACCAACCTTGC
>CAZURX010000054.1:0-5273 GCA_964623015.1 uncultured Candidatus Peribacteria bacterium | reverse complement strand
CGATCCAAAATCAATGGTTCCCTTGAGCCAAAGGTTCCCTCGGCCTATCGCCTGAAAAAGGCCTCCGTCCAGCCTGACCTGATCGGCAATTTGTACCGCGTCCACGGCAAAGCCTACATCCTGACCGCCGATGGGTTCGTGTATGACCTCGAAACCAAAAATTTAATAACAGATTCCTCGATTTACGATCGCGTATTCGACCAATACGAGGAGGATTTGAGGACCGCGGAAGCCATCCAGCTGAAGGCCAAGGAACTGGCTCATGGCGATCCTGATTTGGAGGAGGCGATCCGGCTCCATTTGGCCTTCACGGGAATACCTCAAAAGCTGGAGGAATTCGAGGTAAAAGCCGCTTAGCCTAACCGAATCCCAATCCAAGGGTTCAAAAAAAGGCCCCCCAGCCAATAGCTGGGGGGCATAAGGGGTGATCAACCATTGCAGACAAGTTCATCCGTTTTTGGTTTTGCATGTGGACGAAGGGCAATCTGGATTTTTTGACCCTTTTGATTCACCTCCGTTGCCTTTTTGTAATTTTGAAGCACCTTTCGAAGCGACTCCCCAAGCGGAGGCATGTGCACCCCCAATCCCTCCCGTTTGTCCGTGTTCAGGACGCAGTTGGAACGCCTTTTTCCCAACGCCTCCTCGTCGGCAGGCGACATCAGGTTCACCTGAAACGACGGATCCACGATTTCTTTGTACATTTCCATGATGGAGCGGTGGTCCATGGCGCCGATGTTCGTCATATTCATTACCCCCGCCTGCCCCATTTCCATGAGCTGGATCGAGGCAGGGATAAAATCCTCGATCACCGTGCATGAGTTCATCTGGTTGATCATTTTTGGATAGGCCAACAGCTTGTCGATCAGGTTTTTGGGGCTCGGCTTGCCCATGATGGGGATGCGAACCCGAAGTTGGAGGGTCTTTGGGATTTCCAGAATCAGTTTTTGGGCCCAGATCTTGGATCGTGAATAGACCGAGCCGAAGAAGTTGGGCTCGTCCTCCTCGGAAAATCCTTTGCCGCCGTTGTCGCCGCTGTATTGGCAACCGGTTCCCATGTGGACCGAATCAATTCCTTTTTCCGAGGCGGCGATCGCCACGTTCAGGCTGCCGCAAACATTCACGGCGATGGTCTCGGCCTTGTGCGTCTCGCACCAATCCACATTGGGCTTTCCGGTGATGCCGGTGCAATTGAGCACAAGGTCCGGCCTCAGTTCGGCCATGGCTGTTTTTAGGGCGCCCAGGTCCGTGATCTCGATCCTTGGATCCGCGACCGCGTAGCCCTTTTTCAGCAAAGCCTCCTTGAATTGGGAGCCGATGAAGCCGGTGGAGCCGAGGAGAAAGATTTTTTTCATTGGTCGAATTATAATCTTTTTAGGTTGGGCTACGATAGACAAAAAATTTGACTTTTCCACTAAGCGATTTTAATATTACGTGGCTTTTTATCGAGACAGACTATTTCGGTAGACAGGAAAATTAAAAAACATGGGTTGGCAGCTCAGTTCCCGCCATAGGCGGGTCCGCCTATGGCGGAGGTAGAGCCTCCACTCCTATAAGCAATGTAATATTAGCATCATGGGTCGGTAGCTCAGTTGGTAGAGCAGTAGCCTTTTAAGCTATTGGTCCTGGGTTCGAGCCCCAGCCGACCCACCATCAAACTTAAGACCATAGCCGATCATGGTTTTTTTGATGTTGGCTCTGGGGCGAGAAGTTTATCCCGATTGAAACATCGGGGAGCCCCAGCCGACCCACCATTCGATTCCCCTGGACCACTCGCTACGCTCGGGTTCAGAGTCGCTCATAGTGTGCCACTCCGAATTATGATATTTAAAAAATTGAAGGCCCTGAACTGGCCGAGGGGAATAATGATGATTGCTCCGCCCCTCTCTCATGGCAGGTTATCCCATACCAAAAACCCCCTATACCTGACGAGTCGCCTCCACCTTTTTTATACTAGGTCTGTTGCTCATCTCCGAAAAAACTGGCCACCACAAATGCGATGGCTGGAAGCGAAAACCAGATATTATAGTTGTTGATCATCAGGCGTACCAATTGCGATTGTTTGTAGATTGTCATCATCGCCTCGTTCATAATCATGTTGCTCTCCTGAATCAACGAAGCTCCGGAGGCGTAGATGAAGACTGTGCTGGTGATCAGCCCCGCGCTTAGGATGCCGTAGGCGAATGACATGATCAGCCGAGCCATGGCCGAACTTGAGTTGTTCATGTTGATCTGGAATTTTCCTCTCGTGGTGATCAGCACGATCGTGAAAATAAAGATGATGATCTTGAGGATGATCAGGGAACTCGCCTCGGTTGGCGTTTCCCAGACCCTTATGATCGGTTTCTCCCCCATGAAATAGCGCTCGAGCAAATTGCCGATGCTATCGGCCGTCAGGATCGCGATGTAGGAGCCGATGATGATTTTGACACTCTGATTACGCCCCAGGATAAACGTGTAGGCAATGATGACCGTGAAGAAAACGATAACGAAGAGGTCCCAGGTAAGATTGATTTGCATTGGAGTGTTTGTTTTTGATCTTTCCAATTATACGAGAGGTCGATCCTTTTGGCAAACCGACTTTTCGGGCTATCCGCTTTATATTAAAAAATTTATGATCCATCGAATCCTAAAATACTCAGCAAACTTACCTCCCGACAAAAATTTTCAAATTCCCTTGTCATGTCTCCCAACGCCGTTCGCCACGGCGGGCGATACTTTTTGTGCGGTCAAAAAGTATCCAAAAACCCGCCTGGGGGTTCATGACGCAATCGCAGCGATGTACCTTGTCCCAACCGTGCTCCGCGCATTCACCCCCGGGTCCCCCCTATGCCGAGGAGCCAACGGAATAGGGCTTCAATGTTTTTAATTAAAAATTTGATTATTTTTTATAGAAAAATCGCCACCATTTGTTTTTGCCGGCCGAGATGCCAATGCGACGCGCCTTTCGGGCTTTTTTTGGCCTGAACCCATCATCGGACACATAACTGTCACCCTTGTCGCAAAGGTCCATCCCATTGTGGCTCACTTTGCCCATCCCTAGGGCGATGCAAAGTTTCCCGGGGCCATCGGCCAGATGATCCTTTTTGCCCCGCCACGTCGTTTGCGAACGAACGTTGGCGCGCCGCTTTTCCATGATGCCGATTCCCGACATCGGCTCTATCGAGCGTAGCAAAACAGCGGCCGGGAAATTCTCCCGTTCCGTCACGATGTTGGCGCAATGGTACATGCCGTAGGTGAAATAGACGTACAAATGACCAGGTCGGCCGTACATGACCTTGTTCCGCTCCGTCTTTCCGCGCGCCGCGTGGCAGGCGGGGTCTCCTTCGCCGATGTAGGCCTCCACCTCGTTGATTCGTCCGCTCGTTTCGCCGACCACCAAAACTTTGCCCAGCAAGTCTTGGGCCACCTGAAGCGTGGGGCGGTTGAAAAAGGAGCGGGGAAGTCGATTCAATTTCATCTTGAATTAAGTCTCCAAAAAATGTACTTTAGGAAAGCTTTAAACGCAACCATGTCACCGTAGCTCAGTTGGTTAGAGCGTGGGACTCATAAGCCCAAGGTCGGCGGTTCAAATCCACCCGGTGACACCAAAATTCT
Organism: uncultured Candidatus Peribacteria bacterium; assembly: GCA_964623015.1. Classification (GTDB taxonomy): domain Bacteria; phylum Patescibacteriota; class Gracilibacteria; order UM-FILTER-43-11; family UM-FILTER-43-11; genus FEN-1329. The sequence continues at coordinate 1,679 of CAZURX010000054.1, read as the reverse complement.
AGGGAATATAAACAATGCTATGAAGAAAAGACGAATAGACATTATTTTAGATGTAGCTGGGAAAAAATATAAATTTTTTTCAATATTTTTTCAAAATGACTCAAGTTTTTACCTTTACCAACATATCAAGAACAACAAATCACCTATTAGCGTCTCTGATACAGTCCATTTGTTAAAAGCCGATGCAAAGGTAAATGGGAATTTGATTAGCAAAACGGAGCACAAAGATGGGCATTATGCACACATATCTTTTCACCCTGATCAAATTCATATTAAAAAGAGGATGCCAAATAGCGAAGAAGAGTATTTATCAGAAATATTTACACCACAAAAATTCCACGAGAATCATTTTAGACTGCTCTGTATACTAACGCCTGCACCGGTATCGCATTTGCCAACATTGGATTCAGCTAAAGACGAAATTGTTGAGTTTAAGTGGCCTTCTGACTACTGTCCCCAAATTAGTTTATATGAAATAGAACAAGGTTTTAATATTGAAGAATTTGAGAGGGATTATTCTGAGACAACAGATGTTACGATTATTCCAAAAGTTGGATCTCAGCCATGGATTTTGCTCCAGCTAAAATCAACTAATGGAGATAGGGGGGTTTGGCTTCCACAGGCTGGGGTTTTTGGTAAAAGAAAACAAAATACTCCAATATCAAAAGTAAAATTACAACAAGATTTGGATGCCCAAGGTCTAGCTTTCGACATCTCATCGATTCCTGACATCGCCGAAATAACAGAATTTCACTTTAAAGAGTGATATTGAACACAAACAGCCAATAAGTAGAGAAAGGCGTGTTACCACAATTAAAATCCGGCTCGCTTCAGAAGGTCCATCAACCCTTCTTTTTTGTAATGGCCCTCCCTGATCGGGTCATCCGCCGGGACATCGAGATTATGCCTTCCATCCGGGAAAACGTGGACACTGCTGATGGGGAATCCTTCTTTAAAGGGCCTTCGGGGCTTCTTGATGAGCAATATTTCGATTTTGTCGTTTTGCGCAAAAATTTTTCCATTGGGGAAGGCGATCGCCCTTGAAAACGGAAAGGACCCGGGGAACCTCTCCCCCTGAATCGTCTCCACTTTTTTTTGGTAGAAAGTTAGCCAGTCCTCGTCGGAAATGGAATCAGGCAATTCCCCGCCCCAGCGGCGGGCCATCACGCCAGGTTTGCCATTTAAAGCGTCGATCGCAAAACCCGCGTCGTCCGCCAAGGCCGGCAAACCTATTTTTTCGCAATAAAATCGGGCCTTGAGGATCGCATTCTCCTCAGGCGTGGCGCCATTTTCCTCGGGGCTTGGAATGGAGTTTCCAATCTCGTCCAAAAAAACGAAATCAACCGATTCCCCCCTGAGCAAATCACGGTACATCTGGATCTTTCCTTTGTTGGTGGTGGCGATCAGCAGTCTCATATTCAAATGGCGTTTAATTTTTATTCCCATCTTCGCTCCTCCACCAAAATAATTTGCCTAAACCCTTGAGTTTATTTTTTTTATAAAACCGCATCGCCCGCTTGAGGGAAAAGAGGAAGAAAGCCATGGCTCCCATTCGGATGGTCATTTTTTTGATCGAGGCCAGCAACAAGGAGCCAAGACCTTTTCCGCGGGATTCGGCATCAACCGCCAGCTTTCGAATAAACAGAAGGCCAAAGATGCCCAAGACCCCCAGCGTGGTG
>CAZURX010000053.1:0-7358 GCA_964623015.1 uncultured Candidatus Peribacteria bacterium | reverse complement strand
TCACATAGGAAAGGTACACACCCGGGTCAACGGCATAACCAAGTTGACTCAAAAAACTGCCGCATTCATAGGCAAAAAACCATAACGGATCGGCAAGGGCAATAGAGGTATGCAGAAAACCTTTTAGGGTTGTCTTGGCAAAGGTCCACAGATCTTTCTCGTTTTTCCCGCGGGCCTCGGCCAAAAGGTAATGCGGGAACTCCATCACATCGCTTACCACCACCCACCCCATCGCCGTCCCCTGAAAGCGGCTTAAAATTCCCTGCCACCCCTCCGTTGTGCCCTCCCAATCCGCAAGCAGAGTTTCACCCATTCGAATGTCATCCAAGAACCAGCCGTCGTCGGATTGCAATAGGTTATCAAAGGCACCTCGATCAGTCATCGTAGGCACAAATCTCAACCTTATTGAATCCGCGTCCACATAATTCTGTGGGAGGGCGACCGACATTTTGATCCAGCCGTCGCTAACCCCATCAAAATCGGGGTTAGGCGTTTGAATGCCGGTGAGGGGATCAAAATGAACCTCCTGATCCCAATCCATGCTCGAAACAGTGAAGGCATACCCATTGGGATCGTAGCCGTTCATGGCAAGAGGTTCCCCATTAACCATTTTAAACAAATCAGGATAGGGCAAATCAGCAACACTATAGCTATAGGGGTCGAAATTCAGGCTTTCCCAAGTCTGGCCGCCATCATTAGAAACCTGCACAAAGAATTTATCCCCTGCCCACCACTTTGAACTAAATTTCGTCCAAAACGAAAGTACGGGATTGCCCGCATTGGCCTTCACCGAAGCTGTAATATCTTTGGAAAGAACCGCATTGCCGCCCAAAACCTGACCCGACCAGACCACATGGTTCCCTGAGGGGGAATCGGGGGTTGCGGTGTTAAAGACATTGGCCTTGATGGGCGGAAGGTTGAGCCTGATAATTTCGGGTGAAGCTTTGGCAACATCCCGCCAGGCTCCGCTCTTTGCGCAGCTCTTCCACCATTTAGGCTTAGAAGTATCGCAGTATTTAGGATTGTCTATCGGTTTTTTGCCAAGATATTCGTTTAGGCTAACCAAAGCTTCGCCCATCACAGGGGAGCCGGAGGAATCGAAAGCGATGTCGATCGATTTTGGGTTTCCCCAACCCGCCTGCTCGCGATTATAAGCGCCAAGGCCCTCGGTATAGTTTTTCAGATAAGAATCGAGGTTTGCCATGCTAAGGGATAAATCATTGTAGGCCATAATGCTCTGCAGAGGGGCCTGAGCCGAAAGAAGCCAGCCATTCATGGTTTCTTTTCTTAGCCGGCCAATATCCTTCATCTTCTGGTCATCCGGGAACCACACCTCGAAGCCGTTCAGGGTGTTCATCACTTTATGCACGCTCCACATGGGGTGCTCAAAGCCCAGACAATGGCCAAATTCATGCGTGGTAAGAGACATATTGCCAAAATAAGCAGTCGCTACATCATACCCCGGCTGTAGAGGCAGTGGCACATTGAACGTGCTCCACCAGGCCACATTGTAGCCTTCGGGCGTAAGGTCTTCAGAAAGGGCCACATTGCCCATGCTTAGGGTATCCATATAGGCGCCAATCGTCCTTAAATCCACTCCGGTCACTCCCATCATCCAGGAGGGGTCATAATAATCGGCCTTGGTTTCGGGCAAATAAGGCTGGACATTGATCGGATATATGAAAACCACATTGTCCACAACCCCATCGCCGTCTCCGTCAAAATCGTTCCAGTCGATTTCGGAATCCAAAGACTTGAGAATGGAAATTTGATAGTCATTCCGATTGGCGATATAGGGCACGGTCACGGTCTTTTGGCTTGCCATGTCGCCGGTCATAATAAAGTCTCCGCCGGAATCGCTATAATAATAACCCGCGGTGGATTTGGGATCGGTGTAATCGAAATTTTTGCCGAAAAACGCATCCAGGGCCTTTTGCTTAACCGTTGTGTCGCCGGTGCGGTTAAAAGTCACTTTGCCGCCTAGGCCCGCCAGGCTGTAATAGTCGGGGCTTTCGAACTCGGTGCCATACAGGCCCAGAGCATCCACCAAAAAGGAACAGGCGTCGGGAATTCCCCAGCTTTCGAGCATGGAAACCATATCCTCGCCCCAGTAATACGAGCAGAACTGGCGTTTTTCCATAGCCGGGTCGGCGGTATTTTCCCATTGCGAGCAGGCCACGGTTTCGGGGAACTCGGCTGAAATCGGATCCAGGCCCAGCATGGCCCGCACATCACTAATATAATCATAGTAAACGGGGCTACCATATTCATCGTAGCCCACCAGCATATGCGTCCAGTCGTATTTAACCTTATTCGCGTTTAAGCAGTTGTGATCCGGCGCCTCAACAAAAAGCATGAAAGGCCGCTGGATGAGGGGGGTATTCACACTGCGCTCTTTATGCTCGGCAATGGTCTTGGCATGCCAGGGTTTGGATTTTTTGGAACCATCCGCGCTCACCATCTGAAAACCGTCCATGGCCTGGGCGGCCGGGTTGTTTTCTTTGGGAATAATGGGGCTCAGCTGGTTTGTTTTAGAATATTCCCCGGAAGATTTATCGCCCTTCTCCTTTAATTCCATAACTTTTCTTGATTCTTCGTACATTTGAACCTGCTTGCGGAATTCCGGCTGAATCACGGGCAATTGCTTCTTTTGGCCATCTGGAAGCGTGACTTCAGTCGCCTTAACTTGGCTTTTGCTGAGAGCAGGGCCGCTATTTAGGTTGCGCCCTGCCAAGGCGGCCTTGGCGCTGTATTCCTCGGCCAACGCCTTTTTTTCGGGCGTAAGGTTTTTGGTCAGCTCGGCCATCTTTTTGGCCTTTTCCTCTAAAGCCACTTCCGGCTTGGGAAAGTTTTTAAAAACACTCGCCACATTGGCGGCCGGAGGGGTCACCTGCGCTTTCGCCTGCGGGGGCGAAGCCTCGGGCTTGGGCGAATAGGCGGAACGCACGCCCAAGTAGACCAGCGCGCCCGCAACCAGGCCACATCAACGATGGCCACCTTTTGAATTTTTCTCATAGGTTTGTTTTTTAATAATTTAAATTTTGATTTCCCTTGAAGTTTACACAATTTACACCCCCCCCCGCAAGCAAATTTTTTCGCATTGAACTAAACAAAAAATCTTTTTGGCATATTTTTTGAAAAAATAAAACTGGAGCAGGAGATCTTTGGCTTGGGAAAATAATATGCTTATTCGCATCTGGCGACCGTATGCGATTAAAAGCGCAGGACTTACGATCAGCCCCCTCGAGACCTTAAAGGTTCAGCGATTGACGAGGGGCGCACCGGGGTCTGGGGGCCATGGCCGTGTTCGTCGTTGGCCCTCGGCACATCAATGGCCACACGGCTCATGGGCCCCAGCCGGTTTTTTCGACCCTCTTTTTTGGCGACTCAAAAAAGAGGGTGCCCGTCACGGCGAGTGACACTCGGGTCATGCCCAGTGGGAATGGAAATGCGAGTCGGGGGCGGGTCTGGACGATGGGGATTTGGTGCGTTCTCCGCAAGACCCCCACGGATGATGGCATGGTGTGTTTTCGGGTGCGCATTGAGTTTGGGCTTGGCCGGATTTTGGGTGTCGCCTGAAATTTGTTCAAACCAAAAATCTTCTGCCCCGCAAAACCAAACCCCTAAAAAAACCCGCCACCCCGCCATGCCGCGAGCCGAAAGCCACCTTTCCCACCCATTGCACCAAAAAACCGATGCCACTCGTATCATAACTGGATATATGGTAAAATGATCGCACTTATGGAGAGGAAATTGCGCTTGCTCAAACATCACTGGTCGCCCAAGAAAATTTTCCTCTCGGCATTGTGGGGCGTGGCTTTTTTGGCGCTCAGCCTGGTCGCCAACTACCTCGCCGGGACCTATGCGACCGCCAACGCCAGCAATCCGGTGAACGACCTTATTTTGGACAACATCCCCACCTTCGATGTCGACGGCATCTTCATTTACGGCATTGTGCTGTTTTTCGTGTTTGTGGGGGTTTTGATGTTCTTCTTCCCCCGACGCATCCCCTTTGTGCTCAAGGGGTTGAGCCTTTTCATTGTGGTCCGCTCCCATTTCGTCATCTTGACCCATATAGGCCCCTCGCTGCGCCAAACCCCCCTCGACATCCAAAATCCCATCGTGGACAAGATCACCTTCACGGGGGACCTTTTCTTCTCGGGCCACACGGGGCTCCCGTTTCTGATGGCGCTGATTTTCTGGAAAGACAAAGCCTTCCGCTGGCTTTTTTTTGGGAACCTCTGTTTTCTTCGGCGTCATTGTCCTGCTGGGACACCTCCATTATTCGATCGATGTCTTTTCCGCCTATTTCATCACGTACGGGGTGTACCAGATTGCTTCACGGCTCTTCGCGAAGGATTTCCATCTGCTGAATCTGCCGGGGAAACCCCTCCTGTCCAAATCTAAATAAAAAACGCTTCGCGCCAAATAACCGGAAATGGCCGAAAGGCCATTTTTTGGTGGAAAGGGCCCAAAATAAGGTATAATCGCCCCCTGTTTTTCCCATTCCATGAATCCCCCGAAACCCCCTTCGCTGAAAAACGCCAAGCCAACTGGCTCGTTCACGCTTCCAAAGTCCAGCGAAGAGCTTAGGGCGCTGTACGAACGTTTTCCCGCCCTCAACGAGCTGGTGGAATGCCATTTTTGGCTTGGGATCTTCCGCGGGCTTGTGGAAATGGCGGTCTCCACCCGCCTCTACATGAACCTTCCCGAGGTGGGCATCCTGAGCATGCTGACCGGCTACTCCTTTTACACCCCAGGGGAATATTTCGCCGAAATGGACGCGACCAAATTCATCCGCCAAAACGTGGATCCGCACACCCCCTCCAACAAGGTCAAAGCCATGAAGGCCGAATCCATCCAGTTCGTGGATGCGATATGGGAGACACGCGAAGCCCTGGAGACCCTTCTGCAAAACGAGCATTTCAAAACACCCGCCCAATTCGAGAGCGGCTATCTTCAAAAGGTACCGACGATCAGCGGAATCCTCAAAAAAAATCTCAATCCCGACGAGCAAGCCCGTGAGCTCGCCAACCTGATTTTCGGGGAAAAAAAGATAAACCTTTTGCAAAACTCGGACTTGGGGGTCTTGCTTAAGAACCAGAAACCGATATCCCCCGAGGCCGTCGAACAGGCTCTCCGTGATTTTTACGGAAAAATTTCCGGAATCCCCGCCACCGCCTCTTTCAAGGAAAGACTTTGGACGCGTGGCCGATACGCGGATCTTGTGAAAGGGCTTAGGGGCGTTGTGGAACATGGTTATTATGAAGCGATGGATGAGGAGCTCTTGATGCTCAAAGGAGCGGAAAACGCGCTGAAGGATGTAAAATTAAATCGAAAGCTGAGTCGTGACGACATCGAGGATTTGGACACCGTCACCCGCGAGTATTTGGCTTTTCTGCTCACCAACCAATGGTTGTTTCACGAAGGGGAGGAAAGCCTGAACATGGCCTTAAAGGCGCTGGATGCCGTGAAAAGGCGACAAAAGCTCGAGCCCCAAGCCAGACAGCATCTGAAGACTCTGAGCGACTCCTATGCCGAATCCCTGCAAATCGCCCAACGCATGCATGGGGCGAACGGCCCGGAATCCCAAAAAAATCTGGCCCTTGTCCAGTCGTTCATAGCGGAATGCGCGGACAAGGAAGGGAATCCGGAACCTGTCCTCGAAATCCTTCGGGAGTATGTGGCCACCCTGAACGACGTTTACGCCGTGCAGGGAAAAAACACCTGGGAGCAAAAGATCAAGGAGCTCAAGGGCATCCTCGCCGGCATCCCAAAGGGAAAGTTCGATTACGCCCCGATCATCGACGAATTGGGCGAATACATCGACTCCCGGCGTCGAGCCATGAAGACAGCCGGAGTCTCAGAAAAGAAAGTCCACATGCCACTCAAGGCCGCGCGGGAACGCTTTTTGGAGGAGCCCATCCAGCGATTCACCCGTGGCGTGAACCAAGAGGAGCTTGATGCCATCATGGGGCTTTGCTTTGGCCTTTCCAAAAAGGCAAAACGCAACGAGATCTTTTCGCACATGGCCCTTTACGGCATGCTGGGGCTGAGCATGCTCGACCCCTCTTTTTTCGGAGGCAAGGTGGCCAGCGCCCTAGGCTGGGGCGTCCCCATTGGCGCGCGAACCTTTTTTGAAAGCTACAACGTGACGAAAGGCGGCCGGGTGATGAGCAACGCGATCGCCCAGATCTTCGTGAACGGGTTCACGGACAAGGGGGGCAACATCGCCGCCCTGATCAATGAACATGACTCCCGGGTTTCCCAAGCCTACAACCGAGGCTTTTTCCTGGCGCTGGCGGGATCTCTCAGCGCGGGATACGGCGGAGAGATGACGGGCCAGCCCATTTTGGGGTATTTGCCGGTGATCGTCTCGTTTCTCCCCTTTTCCATGGCCTACCGAAAGTGGTTCAAAAGCGTCGCGGACCTCAAAGCCCAAATCTACCAAAACGTAGGGAAGCTGCAGCAACCCCAAAAGGTCGCCTTAGAAAATCCGGCCCTGGCACAGCCGACAAAATGAGGACGCATCCCTGATAATTTCCCAAAGCGACACTTTTTTGGCTTGCGTCAAAACTTTCGCGCCACTCTAAAAAAAGGGTACAAAAGCAACAATCTTGATTAAATTTATTGCATGAGTAAAGTATTTTCAATTACAAAATTATCCAAAAATATGCCCACCCCCAACCACCCAAGAAACTTCCTACACCCTAACCGAAACGCCACCGTCCTGATGGCGGCCTTCATTGGAGTTTTCCTGTTTCACACCCTGAACGCCTTCGCGAACGAAGGCGCCGAAGGCGCCGCCCACGGAGGCTCCGCCATCACGTTCCTGTGGATCGCCATCCTGCTCATCATGGCCAAACTCTCGAGCCTTGTCGAACGAATTGGCCAGCCTGCGGTGCTGGGAGAACTGGTGATTGGGGTGATCTTGGGAAACCTCGCCCTCCTCGGCGTCCATATCTTTGAGCCAATCAAAAGCGACGAATTCCTGAAATTCCTGGCCGAGCTTGGCGTGGTGATCCTACTTTTCCAAGTCGGGCTGGAATCCAACATCGACAAGATGCGCAAAGTCGGCCTTCGGGCTTTCTTGGTGGCCTGCGTGGGAGTGATTGTTCCGTTTGTTTTGGGGACGTGGATCGTGGGCCCATGGCTGCTCCCCGGCCTCTCGACCAATGCCTATCTTTTCATCGGCGCCACCCTGCGCGTACATACAACATGCATCTGCTGGTCTGGTTCACAACATTGTCCGTGGGGCTCATGCTCGGCTGGAGCGGCGCCGGGTGCGCCAGCACGCCCAAAGAGGGACAACACCTGGCCTCCGTGCTGATCGCGGGCCAGCCGCCCGCCGCCATTCG
>CAZURX010000052.1:0-7417 GCA_964623015.1 uncultured Candidatus Peribacteria bacterium | reverse complement strand
GGCATCGTTCCCTTGGAGGCCATGGCGTCGGGCCGTCCCGTGATTGCCCTAAACCGAGGAGGGAGTTTGGACAGCATGGCGGAGGGCGTGACGGGGATTTTCATGAAAGAGCAGACAATCGAAAATTTGACCGATGCCATTCATCGATTCGAAAAAATGGAGTTCGATCCCAAGGTTATTCGCCATCACGCGGAGCAGTTTGATACTGAAAAATTCAAGACAAAAATCTTCAATGCCGTGAACGAGAAATGGAAAAACTTCAGATCAACCAATTTGTAATTTGGCAATTGTGGTTTTTAAGAGTTATGCGATTTGTGGAGGTTGTTGGATTGGCTTTTGGGTTAATCAATCATATGAATCCTTTAATCAGGCAAACCCGTCCTTCGAAGCCTTGGCGTAGTAGGATCATGGTTCAGACAGTTTGTAATTCGTAATCGAACAATTGATTATGGTCAAAAAATCACCGCAAAGCGGGATCCCGCCTCGCGGGACAAAAAAAATTGGCTTGGCCCTCGGCGGCGGCTCGGCCCGCGGCTGGGCTCATGTGGGCGTGATCAAGGCCTTGTTGGAGGCAGACATTCCGATCCACTGTATTGCGGGCACCAGCATCGGGTCATTGGTGGGTGGGTACTACGCCTCGGGAAGCTTTTTGGAATTGGAACAAATGGCCGAAGTCATTCAGTGGAGCACGGTGCTCCGATATTTGGATGTCACCCTGCCTCGCCAAGGATTGGTGGAAGGCAAAAAAATACTCGAATTCTTGAGGAAGGCGCTCAAGATAAAAACTATCCAAAATCTCCAAATTCCCTTCTGCGCGGTGGCGGCCGATCTGATCACGGGCGATGAAATTCGGATAAAAAAAGGAAATCTGGCGGAGGCGATTCGAGCGAGCGTCTCGATTCCGGGAATTCTCAATCCCTACAAAAAATCCAACCGATGGCTTGTCGATGGCGGGCTTGTGAACCCGGTTCCCGTAAGCGCAGCCCGCGCCTTGGGCGCGGACATTGTCATCGCGGTGGATCTGAACCACGACTTCTCCCAAACAAGCCTTCACCTTCAGCCAAACGACAAATCGGATCGTGGAAGGCATGAGGCGTCATGGGCCGAGGAAATGAAGCGGCATGCCCAAAAGGCCAGTGGCTCCCTGATGTTGAAATTCAAGGAGTGGACCATTGGCAACGATCCCGTGATTTTTGATTCGATCGGCTGGTCGGTCAACATCATGCAGGACCAAATCACCCAAAAGAACCTGCTCACTGAAAAACCCGACTTCCTGATCCGCCCGCGACTGGGTCCCATCCGCGCCTTTGACTTCCATTTGGCAAAACCGATGATCGAGGAGGGCTATCGGAAAACCAAAAAGATTTTACGCGAAATAAAGTCTGTTATTCTATAATTACAATAAATACAGTATATATAGTAATTATTGTATCTTGCCGATCTTGAGGTGTCGCTTGCTGGGGGTGATTTTAGGTTCCTTGGCGTAAAAAGGTTCAACCAGCTGATAGGCTTTTTGCCGTGGGGCGGATTTGAAAACAAATGCGCAAGCTACAACCCAAGTATCCTCTACGCCCTTTAGATTCTGAATAACCTCATAGCCCTTGGGCAAAGTGGCCTGATGCTCGGGGCTAAGTTGCCCCAGCCAATGGACCGTCTTGCCTTTGGGAAGATCTAAAAATTGTACAATGGGGGTCTTGATCTTCGCTTTCCATTTCCCGAATCCGACTGTGTATAGCTCGTCGCGGTTCATGGTCTGGAGGTATAAAAAATCCTTTTGGTCGGTTTTAAATTGATACCATTCGTCCGTGGTCAAACCAACAATCGGAATTTTGAGCTGGTGGGAAAACTGGTTGGCCACGGCCACTCCCACGCGCACCGAGGTGAAACTCCCCGGCCCCTTGGTGACAGCAATCCCTTTCAGGTCGGAGGGCGCGATCTTCGCCTTCTTGAATAATTTATCGATCGCCATGAAAAGCCCGTCCGAGGAGTGTCGGCTCTCCAGAGGTTCAAATCCGACACATCGCCTCTCGCGGACCAAAGCGATTCCAGACTCCGCGGTGATGGTATCGATGCAAAGAAACATAAGACCGAACTTAACCATCGGAGCCCCAATCGGGCACCAACTGGAGCCCCTATGGGAGCGCCCATTGGAGCACCAATCGGAATTTAGAACTTCATCTCCTCTATTTCAACTCCCTGGAAATAATATTTGATGATCTCGTCGTATTTTTTGCCTGCCTTGGCCATGCCGTCCGCGCCGCAGCCGCTCAAGCCGACTCCGTGCCCCTTGAGGGTCAACCCTTCGCAATAGGGATCGGCCACGGATTGCAGATAGGGGGTGTCCTTCCAGCCCCAAACCTCGAGGGCCGAGCGAGTTTTTCCGTCACTTTGGTTGAAATAAGGTGTTTTGACGAGGCTACCATTGTACGTCACCACTTGGTCATGGGTGGCCAAGACCGCGCTGGCAAAATTGGGGGACCTGAGCTCAACGCCATAGCCGAGATATCGTTGGAAAACCGCGGGGTCGTCGCTCCCGTCATAGGGAAGCCCGGGGAATTTGCGATGGGCTTCGTCCATATAATAACGGGCATAGGTCCTGGCGAGGACGGCAATGGTTTTTTGCTTCTCGAAAGGGGTGTCGTTCGAGACTTCGGCCAATCCCCTGACATAATCCTCCAAGGGCAATTCGTTGATGTAGGCGGTGGCATTGTTTACCTCCCGGACCTCCAAAATTCCACGGAACTTGTTGTCGTTGAGGCTCTTGTTCCATTCCGGGGGGCGGTCCATGGACAGAATCTCGACAATCCCGCCATCGGAAGGCACGATGCGGACCAGGCTGGAGGTTTTGACGGTTGTGCCCACCTGGACATGGAAAAGGTCGTTCACGCGTCGTACCTCGACGGATGAGCCGGCTGTGGCATCGAACAACAACACATTCCCTGCCCCAATCACCTGGAAATTTCGGTCCGCGGTAATCCGGGGCTGGTCGGACGCGTAGGAAATTCGAACCCGGAAAGAGGTTGAGGCCGATTGGGTTGGGGCGATGGTTGCGACAGGGGTCGGAACGATTGTTTTTTGGGCGGTGGGGATAACAGTATTCGTTGTCGGGGTTATTGCCTTGGTGATCATGGCGGCATTGGCCTTGTTGTCCGCGGCATCCTTGTTCAAATTGACGGTTCCCGTGACCTTGTCTCCGAAAACATGGAAATTCCACCGAACAAGACCGCCACCGATCCAACCCACCTGTTCCATGACCAGTTGAAAGGATTCACTGTAATCCCCCTTGGTCTTGGGCTTCACTTTAAAAAGAAAGGTGCCGATTTGGCCAGGATAGACCTCCTTCTCGACCAGCTTGCCCGCGCGTGCCTTGTTTTGCCAAGAGCCCTCATAATAAAGGGGGCTGGCGCGATCTTGGGGCAGGGCAGTTCCTAAATAGACGGCATTGGGGCCGTTGTTCCGCCAAACCGCGTTGCCAAGATTCTTGAATTGGACCTCGACCGTTTTTTCCTCGCCAGGCCTGATCGAAACCTGGGAGGAGGATTGGGAAACCTTTTGCGCGCGGAGGCGTGGGGGGGAAACATGGATCAGGAAACGCGCCGCGCCGCCACGAATAGCCACTTTCCTGAATTTGGAATTCAGGAAAACGCTTCCGTCGACTTCCTTGTAGGGGGCCTGCACCCAAAAATCAAAAGTGGCGGAGGTTTTGGGGCTGACGGGGTTCTGGGGCACAATTTCGGTTTTAAAAATTTTCAGCTCCTTTGCCAGCAAGCCGATGGCCATTGTGTCCGATTCCCAAGGGAGGTCTCCGCGATTTTCAAGGGTGACCTGGATCTTCTTCATTTCGCCTGGAATCAGGGTCGGGACCTTCGTCTTTTCCAGGATGCGGGCCATGTGGATCGGCTTTTTCACAATAACATCAAATCCAAGGTTTTTATTCGGCAACCAGGCCACTCGCTCGATCACGGGCGTGAAATGCTCATGGATCTCACCTTCAAACTTGAGCGGAGCTTCCAAATCCAGCACAAAGGTGCCAATTTCGCCAGGCTTCACCTCGCTTTGCGCAAGGGTGCCAAGCCGAGTGGGGCTTTTTTTCGCAAGGAGGCTTTTTCGGTCCCTCACCATCTCGGTTCCCAATTTTATGGGGCTTTGACCATAATTGGCCCAGGACACATTGCCCGTGTTCCGAAGGTCGACGCTGGCCAAAATTTTCTGCCCTTGGAAAACCACTCCCTTGGGAAGGGAAGTTTTGACGACCTCGTAATCAAAAACGGGCGCTGCCACTTGAACGGGGACAAAAACCGCGGCTCGGGACACCTTGTAGCGGCCATTGATCACGGGGGCCAGTTCGAACGAGGCATTGGCCCCGAAAAAGCCGGCCTCGAATTCGACCTCGAAAGTGCCCGTGCCTCCGGGGGCGACCGAATTTTCCTTCATGTTGGCCGCAACGAACGTCTTGTCGGCGATCAATGAAACGACTCGGGCGCTTTCCCGATCGTTCAGTGAGACATGAAGCCAGGTGTTGCTGTCCCACGTTTTGGTTCCGATGTTCCTAAAACGCAAGGAAACGGTTTTTCGCTGGTTTGGAAGCAGGGAAAGGGTATCGACGGCGCTTTGGGATTCCGCATTGTAGTCAAGGGATTGGAATCCGATAGTGGATTCGCTAAACGCTCCGCTCCGAATGACAAATCCGGCCCGATCGCGGATTTTGGGAAGAAGCTTGTAAAGCACGTCGCCTGGGCATGAGGTGGGACGCACATCCCGATGGCCGAGAATGTTGAAAAGGTTCTTGCCGCGAAAGGTGGAACTGCCCTCGGGATCGATCCCGAATTGGCGGGACTTGAGGGCCACAAGGTTGATCAGCGAATTGAGGGCCGGTTCGGGAACCTTGTTGGTCTGGTAATCCCCGATGATCGAGATCCCGATGCTGCCATTGTTGAAACATTGCGCATGGGCCCCAATCACACGATCTCCTCCGTAACGACCTTCGTAGACATTGCCCAAGGGGTCGATGACATAATTGTAGCCGATGTCGCCCCAGCCTCGGGTAAACGTGTGAAAACGATAAATGGCCCTCATCATGGCCTTGTAGTCCTGGGTGTCGGTTTTCAGGTCGCCATTCATGTCGCGAACGTCTGAATCGGTGTGGTGGACCACGATTTTCTTGATGGATTTGGAATAGGCGAGCGGCCAAACCAGAATGTCCCCTTTGGAGCTGGTGGTAACCGTGCGCTCGATTGCCACCTCTTCCCCGTACTTGGCCGAAAAACCGCCGCAGGGATCCACCTTTCCGGAATCCGCTTCGCTGTCGGAACCTTGGTACATCTCTTCAAGGTCGGGGCTCCAATAGCGCATGGTCTCATCCGCGCCCCATTCGGATCTCGGAATGATCCGAAGTCCCGAGCTGGTCTCGGGGCCGCTCAGCAAATTGGAACCTGAATCCGACAAATCCCCCTCGTAGGAAAAATCGGCCTTCAGGGAAAAGACGGCTTCATCGCCTTTCGGCTCCTTAAGGAACTGGATAGAGCGGGATGGCGAGGAAAATAGAAGAAACGAGGATCCGAGGCCGTCGTCGTGGGTAACCACGGGCTCCCATGCCCCACCCTGGCCAGGATGAAAATTCACCTTGAGCCCATCGGCGAAATCGTCAAGGTTCAGGACAACGGTGTTGTAGGGATTCTCCAACTCAATAACAGGGGAATAAAGATATTGGCCAGCTTTTTTGAGGATGATATCCTTTTGCGAAAAATCGTCGGCATGGGTCGCGCCATGAAAAAAAAGAAAGACGAAAGACGCCAAAGCAGCGACGATGAGCCTAGGATGGAAAACTTTTAAATTCATACGACTTCGCAAAATATATCACTGAATACCACGAAGCTTTATTTCAAATATTAAAGATGAAGCGCTAAGGATCGCTTCGTCGTATTTTTTAATTTTAAAAGCGAAGTGGTATCATATTGGATTTCACGAGCCCAATTCTAGCAGTTGATCGAGATAGCCACAAGAAAACGCGTCTTAGCCCGCATTGACATTGCTGCGCGTTGTGGAATGGCCCCTTCTTTGGTTCGCCAAATCAAGTATTCGGTGTCCGACAGCGTCAGGATCGGCGACATGGTCCAAGGTAAAGGTGGAGCTTTCCGCGGAGCTGGTTTTAACCGTCACGTCCCCATAGTGGAACATGGTGGGCAAAAAACCGCTGATGGTGCCAGTGGTGTCTTGGATCTGTTCCAACGGGGCGGAGGACACGCTGCGTCGGAAAAAACTAATCTGGGTGATGTCGATAAGGCGCTCCGTGGTCAGGATGAAAACGTCGAATTCCTCATTGGTCAGCCGGATGTAGGTGAAAAGAAGCCCGTATAAAAAATAAAGGCAGGTCGCGATTCCGATGATGACGCCCCATTGGTAATGTTCGGCCAAGGGGTAAAAATGGAACCAGAAATAAAGGACAAGAACGAGGGGCAGGAGGACAAACAGCGCAAAGGCCAAGACAATCTTGACGTGAACGATGGGATGCTTGTGAACCACGGATACAACCTCCTCGCCTTTTTTTTGCCCTGGAAAATGCATCATAGGATTGAAATAAATTTACAATTTACGAATTTGCAATTTTCAATGAATTTTTAATTGAAAATTGGATATTGATTGTAAATTGAAAATTGAAAATTGTAAATTGTTGGGTCACAATTTGTCGATAGACTGCAAATAGGAGTCGGACTTCCCTTGAGAATCAGTGGTGAGAAGGCCGCGGCGCTCTTGCCTGCGGACGATTTGCTCGCGCTTGACCCGATTCAGGCGCTCCAAATAATAGTGGGGATTGGGGACAAAATTCAAAGTAATGGGGGGCATGGACGTGGAAAGCGTGATGAGCAAGGCTCCATAATTAAGATAGTTCCTGAAAAAACCGCGGGCGATCACGCCGATATCCTGGATTTTGGTCAGATCGACGGCGTCGTTGTCGTTTTTCAGGAAAACGGTTTTCTTTGATACGATGATTCGGCTGTCGGTGACGATAACCAAGTCAAAATAATAGTTGATCACCTGCAGAAAGAAGGTGTTGATGAAAAGGATGGAGGCCGTGATCAGGAAAAAGGCGAAAAAAGGGTAAAAAAAAGTGATTTTGAAAAGGGTGATGATCGAGCCCATGACAAAAAAGAAGATGAAGATCATCGTGGCGACAATAAAGCCTAGCAACAGGGGTTTGAGAAAGTGGGTCCAGTGTTTTCGGAAGAAAAACTGAACTTCTTCGTACTTGAGCGCTCGTGTGTCGTTCCCTCGATCGGCCATGGATGTGGATTAGGATCGGGAGGGTCTCTGGGGCAATATTTATCGTATCATATATTACTGCTTGAGTAAACCTCTCTTCGCTAGGACTGTAACGTAGGCCTGTGGGTTTCATTTGTAGTTCCGGAAGTAAAAGAGT
>CAZURX010000051.1:0-7417 GCA_964623015.1 uncultured Candidatus Peribacteria bacterium | reverse complement strand
CAAAAGGCCGATTCGTGTTTTGTCCTCACTCCGCTACGGCCTTCCCGTTGTCGGCCTCGCTCCGTTCGGGCGGCCCGCTCGCCATTCACCCGAGGCTGCGCGGACTCAAACCCAACGAATCGCCAGCCATAGGGCATCTCCATGACCGCTTCCCGCCCGAACGTGCGTTCGGCACGGGCGGGCGTCCCGGACCCGTTTTTTCCATTCATCGGGCGTTTCGCATTTAAGGGCGTGTGCCTGGGCGACTTATACTATGCCATTCAAAATTGCCAATGGTTGGACCGCTAGAGGCTTATTGAGAATTTTATTTTTTGAGAAATTTAATCGTGCTGATAAAAAATATTAATAACAGGAAAGCCAAAGCCAATTCCCATTCGACACCGACCCTCTTCGAGCATTGCGCAATGGGCAGGTCGATTTGGATCGGTTCGATCGCCACGAGTTCATGGTTGCCCCCGGCGTTCCGCACATCCACAATCATGGGAGAACCCAGGTCCATCATCTGGGCCACGGAGGCCATGTCGACCGAAGACTGCGCAAAGGAAACCGAAAACGTTTGGCCACGCCCCTCGAAATGAAATGTTTTTTCTTCCACGTCGATGGATTCGATGGTGCCCACAAGGGTTTGGGTGGTGAGCGAGGAGAGGTAGTCCGAATACGGCTGAGGCGTCTTTTTTTGTTTGGGCACCGAATTTTTCGCCTTTACGGTCTTCTTCGCCTTCTTTGGGGTTGGCTCCCAATCGCCGCCGTCATGGGTGAATTGTTCATTCGGATGCGTTTTTCCATAACAGATCCGATCCACAACCTCGCCCAATGGATTGATCAGGTTGGCACAGTCGTCTTGGTTGTTCAGGCTCAGCTTGGTCTCGTTTTTTCGAAAGGTCCGAATTGCCCCCGGCTCGATCGCACCACCCCTGATCGCGAAAGGCTTCGAGCCGCCATCCGTTTCATCGTCCAGCTTCCAGCCGTCTAGGCAGATCGTTTGGTCGCTTGCGTTAAACAGCCGAATGAATTCCACGGATTCCCCTTTGACCGAATTGGGCAGAATAGCGTCGATGGCCAGCCCTTGCGTTGGGCATTCCGGCGGAGCGATCTTTTCGGCTTCCTCGGGTACCAAAACATCCATTTCCTCCGCCTCATTTTCCCCTTTCGTCCGCTCAACTGTTTCCCACTCGATTTTCGAGGCCGCATTCAGCCCCCACAAGCCTATTTTTGCCGCCTTGGCTTGGGCTTCCAGCCGCTGGAATTCCTCCTGGAGCCGAAACGGATACCTGAGGTAGGCCCGGGCGTATCCGCCCTCCAGCAGTTCGGCGTTGACCAAGTTTCCGTTTAAAGTCGCGTACGCCAACAAGCGGCCGTAGACATCGGTTTTGTTTCCCTCGGATTCCAGCTGGACGAGTTGCCCCTCAAGCCTGTTTTTGAGAAAATTGGACGCCTCGACTCCAAACGGTTGCGGCGGCATGAAAGGATGCACGGTTTCCGGCGCGTCCACGCCGACCAGTCGAACGACCCAATCCCTGCCACCGATGAGGACATGAAACGTGTCCCCGTCCACCACTCGGACAACTTTTGCCACCCCTTCCAACAAACTAGCGTGAAAGACCACCTCTCCCTCTTTGCATTCCCCCCATTCGATTTCGTCGATTGTGTTTCCCGCAGGATCCAACAGCGCGAGCCGGTCTCCCGAGTTGACCAGCGAGAGCCCGATTTCGGAACCCCTGATCTCCAATTCGGCGTTTGGCCCAATCCCCATCGAGGCCAGATTCACCCGCTTGCCTTTTGAATTTTCAAACGACCAGCCCGCAAGGTCGATCCGCTCGGACATTTTATTAATTAACATCAAATTTTCCTGACCCTCGTCTTTCCCCACTGGATTCGGGAAGACGCTGGTGATCAAGACATCGCCCTTGTTGAAAGATCGGGTCATATCGGGCGGGTCGACTGGGGCCGCCTTGGCGACAACCACCAACGGAAATGTGGCCGCATACACAATCGACGCCAGCGCCGACGCGCCGTGTTCGTCGGTCACAGTCAGCGTCACTATTTTTTCTTCCGGCACCGAAAAGCTGTACACGCCCGGGTTCTCGCGATTGTCGATGGCTCCCGGCTCGAAGACCCATTGGTAGCTGAGACGGTCCCCGTCGGGATCCGAGGAGTCCTCCGCGGTTACGTTCAGGTCCATCCCGCCCGTGCCCCGCTGGATTCGGATCACGGCAATCGGGGGCTGGTTCGAAATGTTTTCCCCTACAGCTTCGTCCTCGGGAGGTTCGGTTAGGGGCGCCTCCGGCTCAGGCAGGGGCTCCCCGCAATTGGGCGATTTTGGCGAGCCAAACGTCAACGCTGCCGAGCTTTTGATACCTCTTTGGCAATCCGCCCGTGTCCAGCTTTCAGCCACGGCGCCGTCCCCGACTGGATTGATCCGCTCGAAAGACCGAAAATCGGTTTCCGATCCGCGTTCCAGCGTGGCCGCGTCCGCAATTTGCCCCTCTGGATCTTTGAGCTCGATTTTGATTTTTGGATTTGGAAACAGCAGCGAGGATTTTTGCACATCGGGCGGCACGGCCAGGGCCGAGTAGGCGCTGCTCGTGTAATAGGACACCAACAGAAAACCCTGTGGCGGGATTACCAAATTCCCAAAATTGATCCAGGCGCCCCCCGCAGTGACCCCACGGATTTGCCAACCCGATAGGGAAATTTCGCTATCCGTTGGATTGAAAAGCTCAACCCAACTGTCTTTGGTCGGATTGACCTCGGTCCCCGCCATCACCTCGTTGATGATCAATTGGGCGCTGATGGGAAAGCCAGCAGGATTTTCGATGATCCCACCGACCGGTTCCTCAACAAATTCCTCGACAGGATCAACAACAGGCTCCTCAACCGGCTCGTCCACTGGTTCCTCAATCGGCTCCTCAACCGGCTGTCCAACAGGCTCTTCAACAGGGCTAACAATTGGATCCTCGACGGGTTCGTCCACCGGCTCCTCAACTGGCCCTTCGATTGGACTTTCAGCAGGCTCCACGACTGGCTCATCGACCGTCTCCCCGATTGGCTCCACCACGGGTTCCACAACCGGCTCCTCAATCGGAATTGCATCTTCCGCATAGACAAACCAGGATGGGCCGACAAGGGTTAGGCACAAAAACCCGCACAAAAAACGTTTAATCATATTATTGTTCGGGAGGCATTTAGGGCTAAATGCCGGGAGGGTTTGTGCTATACTCCTTCGTCCATCTTCGCCAAGGCTTCGATGGACTGCGGAGCGTTATTCGCCACTATTTATTTTTTAATTGAAGGCGAATAAAAAAACCTAAAGTGTTCCATCCCCTAATCGTGTCGTTAGGGCATTCCATAAGGATCCTGCCTGGCTTGCACCCCCTTTCGGAAGGTGGGCTGGCGTGATCCCAATGGAACGGGCAACTTTAGGCTTTTCCTTTGGCCCGCCCGATGCGGGGGAAAGTAGCTCATGTTAGCATTTTTATTTTATTTGTCAATAACAATTGACCAACAAAAAATTGGATCCTGATTTCAAGATTCGATTTTCAAGGTTTTAGACTAGGGTTGAGCCGGGGCATCGGGAGCCGGCAGAACCGTAACCGATGTTTTGAGCGTGTTGTTCAGCTTGATTGGCTTCTCTTTGGCCACAGGCTCAACCACAATGGATTCCTTTTGGCCCCCTCGTGGCATCAAGACATTAAAATATAAGATGACAAAAGCAAAGACGATCAGCAGGATCGCGAGGATCAACGTCAGCATTTTTTCTTTTTTGTGCATATGAAAGGATTTTGAAGTTAATTTTTTATTTACCCGACCATTTTAGCAGTCCGCCAAGAGAAAGGAAATAGTTTTTTTAAAGGCCCCAAACCTTGATTTTTATCTCAGAAAAGATTATAATAAAAGGCTGGCTACAAAACCAAAGATCCAATCCATATTTCTCCCAATGGCCAAAATTGTCCGAAACCTTAGTGTCGAAGAGCTTGGAGACTTTCTCAGGGAACAATGGGAGAAGGGGAATATTTCCGAAGAGGATGCCGCATTGATTCACTCAGGGCGGGTCCCACGCCGATTGGATTACAATGAGCTAAGTTGCACCATCGAACGCATGAGACAGGGAATACGCCTGACCATCAGCGATGACGGGCTGGACGAAATACTCAATCTGCAACAAGCCGCCTAATTTCCCATGGACGGACACCTATGCCCCCTGAAGGGCTTTTTTGTGTTGCCATCGCATGATCAGCCGTTCCTCCCTCAGGCTAATTTTGTATAGCCTGAGAATAAGCCAGACCCCGAACACAATGAGGGGCACGGCCAAGACCCCAAGGCTCAGCTCGAAAAGCACATTGGCCAAGGCGTGAAACAAGGTCGCGAACAGAAACCCCTCGATGATCCTTTTTTCGGAATAAAGGGTGGATTTTTTTAGCGTCATTGCCCGATGCAGCCACCCCCGACTCGCCACGCCCATCAGATGGGTGTGGTAGGTTTTTTCCCCACCCTCTTCCTGTTCAACCAAAGGCTTGGCAAAGTGGGCCAATCCGTAGTAGTAGCCAAAGATTCCAGAGGCCACCACGTGAACAGGCAGGCTGACCATGGTTCGGAAGAAGACAATTTTCAGGTCGCCCGTGGTTATGCCGTAGACAAGGGTCTCAATGAAGGCGAACGCAAGGCCCACCACGATGCTCAAGGTGATGGCGTCATCGACGTCCTTGAGCCTTTTGTCGTCCGTGACGCGGACCATCAGATGCTTTACATATTCCTCGATAATGGCAAGGAACAAGATTGAACCCAACACCGTGGCAAGCAGGGGAGAGCCCCAGACATCCTGGATCCAACGCTGAATAAAGATGACGGCGCCCAACAGCAGGCTCACCACCGTGAAGCCAAGCGGCTCCTGTTTCAAGGCGTTTTTGAGGTTTGTAAGCGAGGCGTGATTGAAAAAGTTCAGCGCCAGGGAAATCAGTCCCCCCAACAGAAAAATCAAAAGCGAAAGGGCCACCAAATTGAGGGCAAACACAAGAATTCCGCTAAGCAGCGGCGAGTCCAGCAAGGGCCTGAAGATCCGGAATTCCGAAAGCTCGGGCAAAAGATGCTGGTAGGCGTATTTGTAGGCGAAAACGGGAACCATGGAAAACAACCCAACCCCGAAGCTTTGGAGAACAACCTTGAGCGGCTGGGGATGGTAGTCCTTTTTATAGAACACGACTCCCCAGATTAGGGTTGTGAGAACCAATAATGTGACATAGAATACACTCACTGCGTTCGAAATTTTTAATTTTTAATTTCCAATTTTCAATTAATTTCGAATTACGAATGACGAATTTCGAAATTAATATCTTAGAAATCATTATTATATTATAGCATAGTATTGACGTATTGTAAATAACCTAGTTTAATCATTTCTATGCATACTCATCGATTCCTGGTCACAGGTGTGAAGAATCTTTCGGTGGAGGTTCAGGTGGGAGGATACAAAAACTCGTCCTTGCCTATCATTTGTGACGCGCTGATGACCGACGAGACCGTTGTATTGAAAAATGTGCCAGACATCGCGGATGTGTACACCATGCAGCACATTTTGCATTATCTCGGAGTTGAGGCCTCATTCGAAGACCACACGCTCAAAATCCACGCCAAGGCGCCCGCCAACATCGAGATCGAGCATGAACT
This sequence comes from uncultured Candidatus Peribacteria bacterium, assembly GCA_964623015.1. Lineage (GTDB taxonomy): Bacteria > Patescibacteriota > Gracilibacteria > UM-FILTER-43-11 > UM-FILTER-43-11 > FEN-1329. Next base: position 1,753 of record CAZURX010000051.1, on the reverse strand, counting down.
GGTCAGCAAGCTGCGCGCCTCGGCTTTGCTTTTGGCTCCTTTGTTGGCCCGCAACGGCGAGATCCAATTGGCCTTTCCCGGCGGGTGTGTCATCGGCAAACGCCCCATGGACGCCCATTTGCTGGCTTTGGAGGGATTGGGAGTCGAGGTGGTCAATGACCAGGATGTCCTGCACCTGAAAACCGATCGTCTGACAGGGGGCGACATCACCATGACCGAACCCAGTGTGACCGCAACCGAGAACGCCATCATGGCGGCGGCCATGGCCAAGGGCAAAAGCGTCATCCGTTTGGCCGCCTGCGAGCCCCATGTGCAGGATTTGTGCCATTTTTTGAACAAGATGGGCGCCAAGATCCAGGGCATCGGCACCCACACGCTCGAGATCGAGGGGGTCTCCAGGCTTCATGGCACCGACTACCGTGTTACCTCGGACTACTTGGAAGCTGGAACCCTCGTGTTGGCCGCGGCCATCACCCAAAGCGAACTTGATATCTTGGATGTGAAACCCCACCACCTCGATATTTTTTGGCAGAAACTCAAGGAAGTCGGCGTGCGGTTTGAATTGGGGGCGGATATGGTGCGCGTTTTTCCATCCCAGCACCTTAGGGCCACCAAGCTGCAGACGTTCGTGTTCCCCAGTTTCCCCACCGACCTGCAGGCGCCTTTCGCCACCCTGCTCACGCAGGCCGAGGGCACCAGCTTCGTTTTCGAAACCTTGTTTGATGGCCGCCTCCAATACCTTTATGAACTGGAAAAAATGGGCGCGAAGTTCAAGCTACTGAATCCCTACCAAGCCGAAATCACGGGGCCCACAAAACTACAGGGAGCTTCTATCAGCTCATGCGACATCCGCGCGGGCGCCGCGGTGTTACTCGGCGCCTTGGCCGCAGAAGGGGAGACGGAGATTTCCAACATTTACTACATCGACCGAGGGTATGAACGGCTTGAGGAAAAACTGAACGCGATCGGGGCGAAAATTAAACGAATCCAGTAGACGCTCCCATTGGTGCTCCAATTGGGGCTCCTGTGGGTGTCCAATGGGAGCTCCAATAGTCAGATGATAGGCGAAGATCAGGCGGATCCAGTAGCTACTATATGGACAATCAAGCAAGACAAAGTCCGTCATTGCTCTCGGCTTTTTAACATGCTTTGGGTAAGAGGGTCCTTTCTGCTTTCCATTATCTTGAGCTCCTCGGGATCAAACTTAAGCCTCTTCGAAATAAACCTATATTGCAATGGCGCTACTTTTAAAATTTCGATTATGATTTTTTTATTTTTTTGGATTCTTTGACTGGTATACTGAATCCAATTCCATTTATTCCTATAATTTATGTGGGATCCATCATATTGCATTGATGAAAATGCGGTTAGCACGATCTCACAATCATCTCGAAGGCTTTCCGCAATATGCTTAATCATGCCTCCATCTTTGGCGACCGCAGCCAGGGTTATTTTTTTATCTCCGCGAAGTTCCCCAACAAACTCATACTGTCTTGGAGCCCTTTTTATTACCTCAAGAATGAATTTTTTGTTTTTTTGGAGCTTTGGGCTGATATATTTAAACCAATTATTGCCCCCATCGCTTTCTCTAGAAAAGCGTGATCCTATTGATGACATTGAAGCCAACACAATTTCCCTATCGCCACGGAGGCTATTTGCTACACATTCAAGCATTCGGCCATCTTTTTTTACCGCAGCCAGGGCCAATTTTTTGTTTGCGCGCAACTTTTCGGAGGCGTCGCCAAAATTGCCC
>CAZURX010000050.1:5333-7440 GCA_964623015.1 uncultured Candidatus Peribacteria bacterium | reverse complement strand
ATTGCAACCCTGCCCACTACGGCCTTGCCGACTGGGGCGAAATTCCCGATAGGGACGCCGGCGTGGCCATGGCCCTTAATTGGTCTTTTGCCTGGATGGATCGCTGGGGCAATGCCATCGCGCCCGTGCGCATTGGCGGCAATCCCTACGACCCGCGCATTATTGACCACAAGAGCAGTTACGGCCTAACCCTCACGGTTGAGCAGGAAAAGGTCACAGGAGCTGTGCCCCAAGCCAAGATTCGACTGCAGGTCGCGGACCCGAATGAATAAGTGGCGAAATTCGATTCGCCTACGCCCTTCGGCTAACCTCAGGGCTTCGGCGGATGAGAATCCAAACTGAAACTTTTGTATCTAAATACCCCCCTTTGGCTCCGGCCGGAGGGGGGTTTTAAGTTAAATGTCCAATTCCGAATACCCCCTCCCGAGGCGGGTCTGCGACAATTTCGAATTAATTTAGAATACTGAATATCGAGGGGGGGTGTTTGGTTGTGGGCTGTGTAGCGATTGTCTGTCCTATGCGGTTTTATTCCCCTAGTGGTGGTGGGGCATATCCAATGCCCCTCAGGCCGCAGGAAACCCCTCCAACGCCTTGTATTCCGGCCCCTCGGGGCCCAAGTGGCTTTGCATGAGAAAAAATCGATCCGCCATGAACGTCTTGTTCTCCATTTTCGGTTCAGGTTGGGGTCGCCCGCCCCTTGGTCGGAAGGTTGACGGCGGTGCCTTTTTATATCGCCCCAGCGTGATGTGCGCGGCGAACGGCTTGTCCGGCCTGAATCCGATTTTATCCATGGTTTTCCGTATTCGATCCGCCAAATTTCTGAGGGCCTCGCCCCCGTCGCAGTCGATCCATACTCCGCTCGGCCGATCCTCATTGGGAAATCGTCGCGGCATCCCTAATTTGATCTCGAACGGTTGAAAATCGATCTTTTCCAACGCCTCAATAAGTCGTGGCAAAAACTGCTCATGGATGTTGTCGCCCAGAAACTGGATCGTCAGGTGGAACTCGTCCGTATTCTTCATGCCGGGGAAGCGGTTTTGGAGCCTTCGGCAGTGGTCGTGCAGCTCGGGCGGGATGTTGATGCTGATGAAAAGTCTCATTTTTTTAAAGCTAGAAATCCGAGATGCCGAATGACGAAAAAATTTTAAATCCAAAATCCTAAATATCCAAGGTTGGCTGTTTTTTGTAATTGGAATTTGATATTTTTTTCGGATTTCGAAGATTCGGATTTCGGATTTTTTTTGAGGTGCTTCAGATCGAACGCATGCCCGGGTCAATTTGCTTTGCTTGATTAGTGAACATTTGTTCACTAAACTTGAGACAAGAAATAACCCACAAAACCCTATGCTCATCGAGAGCCAGATTTCCAAATTGCGCAAGCATTACCGAAAAAGCGGATCGTTGCCCACCTACGATCAATTGTGCGAGGTGCTCGGCTACAAGTCCAAAAGCACGGTTTACTATTTGGCGAACCACCTGATCCGATTGGGGGTGCTTAGGCGTAAGGACCACAAGCTGTTCCCAGGGCCTAATTTTCAGTCGATCCCGTTTTTCCGTTCTGTCCGCGCCGGCTTTCCGGGTCCGGCCGAGGAAGGGGCGAATGATCGGCTGTCGCTCGACCAATTCCTGATCGACAAGCCCCTAAGCACCCTGCTCATCCGCGTGAAGGGCGACAGCATGGCGGAGGCCGGGGTCCTTGCCGGTGATATCGCCATCGTGGAGCGATCGGGCAATGCCAAGCCCGGCGACATGGTGGTGGTGAGGCTGGAGGGGGAATTTGCGGTGAAAACGCTATGCCGAAAGGGGGGCGAGTTGATGCTCGAGTCCGCAAACCCGAATTATCCCGCCATCCCCATGAAAGGATATGCGGAATATTCGCTGATCGGTATTGTGCGCGGGATTGTGCGAAAGCATACGTAAATTTTTAATTTTTAGTTTTTAATTTTTAAACAATGTCTAATTTTGCAATTCTCAATGATCAAAACGGCAAAAGGCCAAAATTCGATCTTGAGGAGCGAACGGAAAAGTTCAGTCTTTCGTTGATTCGATTTATCAAGGCGATCTCGCTGAATATCTACAATGAGAATATTATTCGTCAGGTCTTGAA
>CAZURX010000050.1:0-5316 GCA_964623015.1 uncultured Candidatus Peribacteria bacterium | reverse complement strand
TACACAGAGGCAAATGGGGCGGAGTCCAAACGTGATCTCCGTCACAAAATCGCCATTTGCAAAAAGGAGGCCAAAGAGACACAGTATTGGTTGCAATTGCTTTTTGAGGCCTCGCCGGAATCTGGGGCGACGGGCCAAGCCATTTTTAAGGAGTGCAAAGAATTGATCTATATTTTTGCCAAGATTTACAGTTCCACCCAAAATGAAGAAAGTTAGGTTGTTTTTTGGTTTATTTAAAGTCAAGAACAGTATCTGAAAACAGGATGTGTTTAGAAATTTAAAATTGAATTGTTCAAAATTGTTTAAAAATTAAAAACTAAAAATTAAAAATTCAAATGGGATATCGGTATTAGGATGGTTTTATAAATCACGTTGATATGCTCTTAAAAAGTTGGCCAAATAGTATCGCCCTCGTCGATGCCGACTACTTTTACGCGAATTGCGAATTGGCGCGCCACCCCGAATATCGCGGAAAACCGCTGATGGTTTTGGGGAAGCTGGGGAGTTGCATCCTCGCCAAGTCGCCCGAGGCCAAAAAGGCGGGTATCGGCACGGCCATGGCCGCATGGGATGCGCGAAAGGTTTGTCCGCGGGGCATATTCGTCGAGGGGGATTTTCGCTACTACACCCTCATGTCGCGGCGGCTGATGGAGATTTTGCGCCGATGGTCTCCTGTCGTGGATGTCTACTCCGTGGACGAGGCGTTTGTCGATTTCAACGGTCTTCGCGGGCTTTACCACAAGCCGTTCGACCAAATAGCCCGCGAGATCCAGGAAGAGGTCCACCAGTCTCTCGGCATCACGGTCAGCTTCGGAATCTCCGTGAACAAGACCTTGGCCAAAATGGCGGTCGAGATCAACAAGCCCAACGGCATTTTGGCCGTGCCTGGAAAAGGGATCGAAGCTTTTCTCTCCACGCTACCTGTGTCCGAGATTCCGGGCATTGGGTTCAGCCGGGCCTCGCTCATGGAAAAATGGGGGATCAAGACCGCGCTCCAATTTGCCCAAATGCCCCAAGGGCAGATCCAGCGGTTGTGCGGCAAGACTGGCCTCATGCTTTGGCGCGAGATGCGGGGCGAAATTTCCTTTCCGCTCCAATCTGAACCCGCCCCGCCAAAGACCATCGGCCGGACCAGTAGCTTCGACCGTCCTACGCAGGAGCTTCGGACGGTCCACGGCTATGCGGCCTACCACATGGAGCGCGCGCTGGAATCCTTGTGCCGCCATCGTTTGTTGGCTGGCGAGTTCACGCTGTATCTGCGTGACAAGACCTTCCAGACCTACGGTCTTGGCCATCGTTTTGAACGCCCGACTTGCGACTTTTACGAGCTGGCCAGCGCGCTCCAAAAACTGCTCACCCAAATTCCCCTAGGAAAAATTTGGCGCTCCGCCGGTGCCCTGCTCACACGCCTTATGCCCGCCACGGGCCAACAACTCGATCTGTTCGAGGATCCGCAAAAAAGGATCCAGTCCGAACAGCTGAACGAGGCGCGCCTCCGTCTGAACGAACGCTTCGGCCGCACCATGGTCCGCAGTGGGGCGACCTTGCTCATCAATGAAAAATACGCCCCGAAAAAGGATCTGGGATTTTTGATCCAATAGGCCAATGGTCTAGTTCGATTGGTCAAAAAATACCTCCATGTCCGAGTGCCCCGATAGCCCGACCGCGGGCAGTTCGTCCAATGTGGCTTGGCCTGAAATCCATCGCTCCACAATCTTCGATTTGTCCCGTCCCTTGGCAACCACCATGATCTTTCGACTGTCCAAAAGCGCAGGAAAGGTGAGGGACATGGATTCAAAGCCGTTTTGGTCCAGGGATCGGGTTTGCGCCACAAGTCGGCGCTTCTCATGGAGTGCGGAGTCGCCTGGGAACAGTCCCGCGATGGAACCATCGGCCTCAAGCCCCAAGATCGCCAAATCGAATAGCGGCTTCTCCTGAAGTCGCAAAGTTTGGTCGTACCAATGCACCAGCGTCTCAATCGGTTCCTTGGTGTTGTAGGAATAGAATTTGCGTAGGTTTTTCACTCGATCCACCAATGATTCTGAAATTCGGTGAAAGCTCGACTCCTTGGAGTTCAGTGGCGCATAGCGCTCATCCGCCAAAAACAAAATCACCCGGCTCCACGGAATCCGACGGCTTTCGGACAATCGCTCATAAACAGGAATAAGCCCCTCCGCTCCGCTGAGGGCTAGGGTTACCGTCCGTTCAGTGGAAAGTCGCTCCTCAATAAACCCCTCGACGGCTTGGGCCATGGCGGACAAACAGTCATCCTCGTTTTCGAATCGGTGAAGGGTGGGCATGAAGCCAATTTTAAGTTTTAAATTATAAATTTTAAAATAAATTACAAACTTAAAATTTTCAATAATTAAACGGGTACACCGTTTTAAAATTTAAAACTTAAAATTTAAAATTACTCTCAGTCTTCAATTTTATACTTGAGATAGTTCACACATTGCTCGCCCTCCCCCCTTTTAAATTTGTGATGGGCTTTGTGTAGGATGGCAAATGCCTCCTCGATGGTTTCGACCGAGTAGAGGCACCCCATCTCCTCAAGGTCCAAAAACCCCCGTTTCACCGGCCATTTTTTCATCCATTCCAGAAAGTCGTGCCACATGTAGCCGAGCAAAATGATGGGAATGTGGCAAACGTGGTTCACTTGCACCAGTTGCCAGCTGTAGATGAACTCCAGCATGGTTCCCACGCCACCGGGCGCCACCACCACGGCGTTGGAAAGATACATGAATTCATCGAGGCGCTTGGAAAAGCGGTGGAATTCCTCCTTGATGTCCAAATGTTTGTTTGTGATCTGGGGTCTGGGCAGTTTGATGGTTAGCCCCACGGAATGGGAATGCAATTTCTTCTGGCCCTCCTGGTGGCCCTTGTTCGCCGCCTCCATGATGCCGGGACCGCCCCCCGTTACCACGTCCATCCCTTCGGCCGATATCATTTTGGCCAAGTTGAAGACATCCATGTACCGGGGGTCTTTGGGCTTCATGCGCGCGGAGCCGAAAATGGCGACGCGAAATTGGTGGTCATGGACCAAATGTTTGATGGTGGAGGTTTTCATAAATGTGAATTTATTTCTGATCGGGGGCCTCATTGGGGGCCTAATTGTCGGTTTAATGCCAATCAACCTTTATTGGGTCACCCATTAGGCCGCCCATTAGGCCTCTAATTGGGTTCTGTCGGAGGGGTTATGGGCGGTTAAATAGTTTTGCAGACTCGTTCCAGATCCTTCATTCCGATCCCCGCGGCATTGTACAGTTCGTCCGAGGTTCCGGAAAGCTGGTATTCGCGGACTGCGAGGTTTTTGATTTTCACTTTCAATCCCTCCTCCGCGATGGATTTATTGCATTGGGCCGCCCAGCCGTTGTAGGGGTTGTGGTCTTCGATTGTTACAAGTTTTCCGGTTTTTTTGAGCGATGTAACAAGGGCTTTTCGGTCGATTTTGCTGAATGAGCTCATGATGAGTAAGTCCACCTTGCCCTTCAGCTTGTCCGCCACGGCCACCGCGATCGTCGCCATGGAGCCGGCGGCCACCACGGTCACTTTGTTGCCTTGGCGCACATGGTCGGCCTTTCCGTATTCGAAGTTGTATTTTTCATCGTAGAACGGCTTGCCATTCTCCTTGAGGATCACGGGCATTTTGTGGCGGCCCATGCGGACGTAGAAGTTGCCGTAGCGCGAGGCGATGTAGCGGGTGATGATGTCGGTCTGGTTCGGATCCGCAGGCTCCAAAATCATAGTGTTGAAAAATCCGAGGAACGAGCCCAAATCGTCGATCGCCTGATGGGTGGGGCCGTCCTCGCCCACGGAAAGCCCGCAATGCGTGGCCACCATTTTCACATTCGTCCGATTGATGTCGTTCACGCGCGCCTGGTCTTTGGCCCGGCTGGTGATGAAGGCGCCAAACGTCGAAGCAAAGGGGATGAATCCAGCCAGGCTGAGTCCGCCCGCGCAACTGATCATGTGTTGCTCGGCGATGCCCACGTCGATGTGCCGTTCGGGGAATTTCTCGGCCACATATTCCGTCTTCACCGACCCCATCAAATCCGCGGTCATGGCCAGCACGTTCTTGTTCAGTCTCGCCAAGTCCAAAAGCGCCTTGCCGTAGGGCGTCCGGCAATCCGATTTCGTGCCAGAGGGCAGGATGTTCGGTTTTCCGGCCTTCACCGATTTCATCAGGGTCAGCGGCTCGACATGCTCTGGCTTCTTGGGGTGCCATTTCACCAGTTTTCGGAAAGCGTCCAATTCGGCCTTCTCCTTGTCCGAAATCTTCAATTCGCCCGCTAGCGCCTTGTCTGCCACCTCTTTTTTGGGCGCCACGCCGTGCCACGTCGACTTGAGCGCTCTGCCATCGGGTTCCATGAAACTGACCCCCTTGCCCATGATCGTGTGGCCGAGGATCAAGGTCGGTTTCTTGGATTTGGTGCTCTGGCCAATGGCTTTCCAAATGGCCTGATAGTCGTGCCCGTTCACCTCGATCACATTCCAGTCCGATGACTCGAAAATGGACTTGGGATGGATCGGCATGATTTTGCTGATGGCATCCGTCAGCTGGACTCGGTTGTAGTCCATGAACAAAGTGTAGTTGCTCAACTTGTATTTGTTCGCGAAATGCGCCATCTCGTACACCTGGCCCTCGTCCGATTCGCCGTCGCCCACCAATCCAAAAATCCGACCGTTTTTGCCCTTCAGCTTCTCGGCCATAGCGAAGCCTGCGGCCGCGGAAACGCCCACGCCCAAGGGGCCTGTTCCAAACCATATGCCGGGCACATGGCGGGTGATGTGGCCCTCGTACACGCTCCCGGATTTTCGGAATCCGTCGATCACTTTTTGGCGGGGGATATAACCCATTTCCGCCAAGATCGAATACACCGCGGGCGACACATGGCCGTTTGAAACCACCACGGGTTCTCCCGTCTGGCTGATGATGAAGGCGTACAAAGTCGCCAAATAATCGATGACCGAGCACGACCCGCCCGGATGTCCGGATTGGGCGTTGGCCGTCATGGCCACGATGGCGTTTCGGCACGATTTGCTGAGGATTTTCAAAAAATCCACATGCTTCTTTTGGAGCGGTTGGCCGATTTTGGGGAAGGATTTGAACATAATGGGTGTTTGTTTGCGGGAAGAATTTTTACAAGTTTATCATACCATGTTTAGGCCAAAAATAATTTCTATCATGCCCCAAAAAGTTTGTGAGCCATTTTTCCGTGCGAAGAGCTTGTTCAAGGTGGGGGTTGACTGATTTTTTATGGCCCACTGTTGCAAAAACTGGTGTCCGTCATTTGCGCGCACGGAAATGGAAGAGTA
>CAZURX010000049.1:4692-7549 GCA_964623015.1 uncultured Candidatus Peribacteria bacterium | reverse complement strand
CATCCTTCGGGCCATCAACCAAAAGGACGAGGAAATTATGGAAATTGCGGAAGCGATCAAAAAGTCTCGCGGATGCTTCTTTTCGGGTTGCGGGACCGCGGGCAAGGTGTGCATGGCCGGGGAATACTTTTTTTCCATGGTCGCCAACCGTCACGTGAATTTCGCGCCCGCCTCCGAATTTCCCATTTATCATCACTTTTTAAGGCCTGAAAGCCTCTTGGTCGTGGTGTCGCAGAGCGGCGAGACCGCGGATGTGCTGGAGGCCATGGAAGCGGCCAAGAAGAAGGGGGCCAAGGTCCTTTCCATCGTGAACGTGGCGGGATCCACCATCGCCCGAAATAGCGATTATTCGCTCCAGATCAACGCGGGGCCCGAGAAGGCCGTGGCCTCCACCAAGGCGGCCACCTCCCAATTGGCGGTGCTCATGCTCATCGCCTACGCGATCAAGGGCGATTTGCAGGAGGGGAGGCGAGTGCTCGCGGAGACCGCCAGCGCAGTGAACGACATGCTGAACCCCCGATTCCTCAACCACGTGAAAGGCGTGGCCGAACACCTTAAGGACCAGGAAAACGCCTACATCATCGGCAAGGCCGAGAACTATCCCATGGCGCTGGAAGCGGCCATCAAGATCCAGGAGGTCTCGTACATTCATGCCGAGGGTTTCGCGGCGGGGGAGCTGAAGCATGGCCCCATCGCCCTCATCAGCAAAGACACGCCGTGCATCTCGCTCATCGCCAACGACGAGGTGAAACAGGACATCCTCTCGAACACCATGGAACTCAAGGCCCGAGGCGCGCAAATCTTGGGCATTGGCCCCGAGCGCTTCGAGGTCTTCGACCACTGGATCCGCGTGCCCGATGCGGGCGTGGCCTCGCCCTTGGTCAATTTGATCCCGATCCAGCTTCTGGCCTATTATTTGGGCGTGTCGCGGGGGCACAATCCCGACATGCCGCGGAATCTGGCGAAAAGTGTAACCGTGAAATAACTTATTAAACTTTCATGAAAAAATATTTGAAACTCATTTTGATCCTCTTAATGTCATTTATGTTATCCGGATGCACTTGGCAACCAAATTTTTATGAACTGCTTAACCTGACGACTATTCTTACTTTATTGGTTTTTGTTGTTGTCAGTTTATTGGTCTGTATAGGTTTTTTTATTGCAAGGGTTGCCACAAAAAAAATCGATACCTATAAAAATTTACCTAAAATATTAATTTATTTATTTGTCATAATTGTTCTTTTGCCTATATTTTGGCTTTGTTTCCAAGCTGTGCTTGCGCCCTGCGTAATGAACTTTTTTACATATGGGTCTTGTATGTTGGATCGTTTGCTTTTGTAGTCTTGATAGCAATTTCGTTTTATTATCATTGTCCTGTTGGGTTCTTTGGCCACAATCCCGACATGCCGCGGAATCTGGCAAAGAGCGTGACTGTTAAATAGGCCAGTTCTCCAACCTTTTCCATTCCCTTATAGAAGGGAATCCCCCAATTGGCTTCCATGATGGTGACGAAGGAGATTCCTGCCTGCGCAGGAATGAAAATATAAAAAGGAATTTGCACACAATAAAATGATATGAACCTTATTTTTGGGTCTTCAATCCACGGCTACAATATTCTCGCTATTTTTTGGAACCTCCTTTTGATTTTGATTCCCTGTTTCACTGTTTACGCCCTGGCCACCTCGGTGGGCCGGCGAACATGGGCCAAGCTGACCACGGGCGACAAAGCCGCCTTTGCCCTTCTGTTCCTCTTTTGGCTCTTTTGGCTTCCCAACACCGCCTACCAGTTCATGATCCCCCGGCATTTGGCCAATTATTGCGCCGCCTGGGACAAGAACAGGGTTTGCGACCATGGCTCATGGCTCGTCACCTTCTTTTTTACCTATGCCCTCACGGGGTTGCCGGCCTTCTATTATGCCCTCAAGCGCATGGAAAGGCTTCTGGCGGGCGTTTTTTCGATGAGGCTCTCCAAGGCCTTTGTCGTTTTTACGATTCCCCTGACCACCCTGGGCGTGATGCTGGGGCTTTTTGAGCGCTCCAATAGCTGGGAGGTGCTCACCCAGCCCTTTTTTTTGGTCAAAACCGCATTGGGATACTTCCAAAACACCGACACGCTGGCCTTTTTCGGGGCCTTTACCGCGAGTCTTTATGCCATTTATTACGGTTTTGGAGCCTTTATCCGCCTCATGACCCAAAAACGATGATCCGAGTCCGCATCCGCATCCACGGCAAACCCGTCCAAGGCGTGTTTTTTAGGGCCTATGTGCTCGAAAGGGCCCTAGACATGCGATTGACGGGGTGGGTGGCCAACGAGGCCGACGGCACGGTTTCCGTGGTCGTGGAGGGCCCCAAGAACCAGGTCACGGACCTTGTGGACGCCTGTTCCAGCGGGCCCAGCCGGGCGCAGGTCGAAAAGGTGGAGGTTCAGGAGGAGACCTACACGGGGGAATTTGAGGATTTCACGATCCGATATTAGCTTATTTTAGCTATTCAAAAAGCCCGCCAGGTCGTAGGAAAGCACGGTGATGTCCCAAGGCCTGCGATTCAGTTCCTCGGGTTTGTATTCGCCCGTGGCGAATTCGTAGCCCTTGAAGACCGTGTTTTTCATGAATACGTATTTTTGATACAGGGCGTCGCTGGTCTGCGCTTTGGCCTTGAAATCCGCGTTGTGCAGGACGTAGTAGACATAGCTTTCCGCGAAATCCTCGAAGGGGTCTGTCATGGCGTAGCCGGAGACGAAATCGAAATTCACGGCCTCTTTGCCGCGGGTTTTTTCGTTTGACCACGAGATGCGGTAAAAATCCAGGCTTGGATCGCTTTCATACACCAAACTTCTGCCATCCCTGAACTCGCTGGG
>CAZURX010000049.1:0-4682 GCA_964623015.1 uncultured Candidatus Peribacteria bacterium | reverse complement strand
TGATTGACTCTCCTCGGCCAGATAACCCAGGTCAACATTGTGCCCGATCTCGTGGATCAGCACCGCGTCCATTTCCTCGGCATCCATATTCACGCCACGGAGGATGATCAGGCTCTTGCCCCCCAATCCGCGATGGGCCTTGGGATTGTTGTCCAAAACCAAATTCCTCAGCGTCGAGGTGTGCTCGGAAGGGAGCCTGCTGATCACGGCAATCAGCTCCTCCCTGCGTTCGGACCCCAAGGATTGGTAGGTTTCGCCATCCGAGCTTTCCGAAAAACGGATCTTGTTGAGCTGGGGCTTGGCGGCCTCATGGGAATCCGAAGAGGCGGCAACAGGAAGGGTCGATTCCAAGGGCGCCACATTGGGTTTGGATTCGGGTTCCTTTCCCCATGCCTGAACCCCTTGCCATAAAGCAAAGGAGGCAAACTGGACGGCCAAAAACAAGGAGAGCACTTTCAATCGCATAGGATTGGATTAGGAAGGCGGACTCTTTGTTTTGGTGTTTGTCTTTCAGGAAGAAAGAGTAAAATGGTACAATATTTATATATTTTTGTCAATAACAAAAAACAACCCCTTTTCGCTCCCTGAAAATAGCTCGTGTATACTGGGTTTCGTTGAACCTCTTGCCACCCCCACTTGCCATGTCGATTGCCCGAAAAATCCTCGAAAACACGTTAGTCCAGATCCTCGGAAAGCTAGCCACCGCGGCCCTCTCCTTGATTGTGCTGAAGGTCCTTTCGCGCACTCTCGGGACCTCGGGCTATGGCGACTACACCACGGTTTACCAATACCTCGCCTTTTTCGGACTCATCGCGGATTTTGGGATCTACACGATCACCGTAAGGGAGATGTCCCGCGACCACAGCCAAATACCAAGAATCCTCGGCAACGTCATGGGGTTGCGCACGGTGCTGGCCATCGTGGCCATGGGGCTTGCGGCCATCTCCGTTTTCATGATTCCCAATTATGAGGGGACCCTAATCCCCATGGGCGTTTTGATCACGACCTTGGCCACTTTCTTGACCTTGCTCAATGGCACGGTTTCCTCCGTTTTGCAGACCCACCTCAAGATGCAATACGCCACGATCAGCCTTGTGGCGGGCAAGGTGGTTTCCGTGGCCTATATGATCTGGGTCGCGTTTTTCGCCTTTGTGGGGGATCCCGAATCCGCCTTTTACCATTTTCTATGGTCTGGCGTGATCGGAGGCCTCGTGAACTTCCTGATCACCGCCTATTACACGCGGCGCTATTGCAAAATCACCTACCAATTCGATTTTGCCTATTGGATAAAGGTGTTTCTCACCTCCCTCCCTTTCGGGATCGCCTTGATCCTCAGCACCCTGTATTTCAGGATCGATGTGATTTTGATGACCTTCATCCTGCCCCATAGCCAGACTTTGGCAGGGGGAAAGGACGAGTGCCTGAAAACCCTTTGCTCCGACACGGAAATCGGACTTTTCGGCATCGCCATGCGCATGCTGGAGCTGCTGGTCGTCGTGCCCATGTATTTCATGAATTCGGTGTTGCCGGTCATGACCCGCATGATCGAAGAGGGAAGCTCGAAAGTCCGCGCCCTGATGCAATACTCATTCGACTTCCTGTTGGCCCTCAGCCTCCCCCTGATGATCGGCGGAATCATTTTGGCACGCCCCATCGTCTCCTTCATTTCAGGGCCCGAATTTTTGGGCGGGAACCTGTACCGTTTTGGATCCGACGAGGCCATCAAGATCCTCATGTTCGCCATGCTTTTCTCCTTTCTCAACACGCTGTTCGGATTCACTTTGGTCATTTTGAACAAGCAGACTCGTCTGCTGGCCATCAATGCGGTTGCCGTGGTGTTCAACTTGGCCGGCAATTTTTTGCTCATCCCCCGTTTTGGTTTTCGAGGGGCGGCATGGGTTTCCGTTTTTTCGGAATTCATCATATTGGTCCTGGCCTATCTCGCCGCCCAAAAAAGGTTGGGCTTCCCCATGTCCTTTAGGCCATTCCTGAAAATGCTTTTTTCCTCCGCGGCCATGGGCGCTTTTGTGGCGTTGGGGTTTGGCTTCATGCCCCATTCCAGCGCCTATCTGCAATTGGGGATACTGGTCCCCGCCGGAGCCGCCATCTATATCTTTCTGATGCTCAAGACAAAGGCTGTCACTCCCGAGATGCTTGCGCTTCTGCGGAAGCGCGAACCCGTGGGCGAGGAGGCGCCCCAGCCGTCGGGCCAAATTCTCTAATTTTTATCGGAAACCATGCATAGGGAGGAAAAAAACCTCAGGCAACGCGGGTACCAGCTGATCGCCGGGATCGACGAGGCAGGCCGCGGGCCCTTGGCCGGGCCGGTGGTGGCCGCCGCGGTGATTTTGCCCGCCGACTACCGAAATTCCGAGATCAACGACTCCAAACAGCTGAACGCGCTCCAACGGGAGCGGCTTTTTGTGGACATCAAAAACGCCGCGCTTACATACGCCGTCGGTATTGTCAGTCCAAAAGAGATCGACGAGATCGGCATCCTGAACGCCACCAAGCTGGCCATGCGACAGGCGGTTTTGAAATTGGATCCCAAGCCCGACTTCATCCTGATCGACGCCGTGGCCATCAATGTGGAGGGCGTTCCCCAAATGGCACTCATCGAAGGGGACGCCAAGGTTTTTTCCATCGCCGCCGCCTCTATTGTCGCCAAAGTGAGCCGTGACCGGCTCATGATGAAATACCACCGCCAATTTCCCGAATACGGGTTTGACCAGCACATGGGCTACGGAACCGAGATCCATTTGCGGGCGATTGAAAAACATGGGCCTTCGCCCATCCATCGATTGTCGTTTTCCCCCCTTAGAAAAAATTAATGCCCCTTCTTTTTCGGAGAGACGATCTCAACGTGATCCGATTTTTCGTGCGTGTGGTGGAAAAGCCGGAATTCATACGTGATTTTGGGGTCGAACACCTTTTCCAGGGCCTTTTTCAGGTGCTCCTCCGTGGATTTCTGGCTTAGTTCGTGGAGCGGGGCCGCGTTCTCGACAAAAATGACCAAATGCCCATTCTCCAGGAGCAATTCCTTCACATGGCCGATGACTAATTTTTTGAGTTTTTCATGGGTGATGGCCTCCGCCAATGCCTTGATTTGGTGTTCCATATTTTTGTATTAGGATTGCCCCCACTATACCAAAATCATGGCCAGGGGTTCAACACTTCCCAGCCACCTCATCGGGAATCGCCAAATCCGTTTGACTTTTTGCATTGGATCTTCATAATCTCAACGGTCTTTTTCAAAAGTTCGCTTCACGTTTCCTTAGGCACGGCCCACAGCCCATTTCCTTAGGTTTTAAAAAAAGTAGAAGCCTTGCGAAAAGATTCTATGATTTTTTTTAACTCATTCTTAGGGGTAAAAAGTTATTTATCGGCGGTATTTCCTATAGCTCGTCCGAGGACGCGCTTCGAAATGCGTTCGCGCAATGCGGCACCGTCGAATCCGCTGTCATTATCATGGATCGCGCCACAGGCCGCTCCAAGGGTTTTGGCTTTGTCGAAATGTCCTCGGATGCCGAGGCCCAAGCCGCCATCGATATGTGGAACGGCAAGGAATTGGATGGTCGCAAGATCATCGTGAACGAGGCTCGCCCACAGGCTCCTCGCGAAGGCGGTTTCAACCGCTAATAAGCGATTGCATTGCTTATGAACAAAGCCCCCTTCTACGCACAAGGCTACGAAGGGGGCTTTTTGGTGGGGCATAATTCGGATTTCAATTTTTTGCCAATAGGGAAAGCCTTTCCGATGTTCGCAATTCCCTCCGTGAATTTCGAAATCGGAACCCTCACTGCGCCACGGGCTTGCCAAAAAGCCGCCCTTGCTTCGTTCGGTCGGCTTTCTCGCTACTTTCGCCAATAGGGAAACGCTTGGATTTGCTGAAATCCCCTGCGCGGATTCACGCAAATCCACCCTCGCCCCAGTTGCGCTACTAAAAATACGCGCTCCTTTTGGCTCGGAACGCGTTTCTCGCTACTTTGTGGTGGACGCTGGGGGACTCGAACCCTCGACCCCTCCGGTGGGCACCGGAGTGCTCTACAAGACCACGGCCGATATTGTTGTGGTGGACGCTGGGGGACTCGAACCCTCGACCCTCTGCGTGTAAAGCAGATGCTCTACCAACTGAGCTAAGCGTCCAAGATTAGGACGGATTGAGATTAGCAAACCTACTTCATACTCGCAAGAAAGGCGATGCTTTACAAAGTTTATTTTATTGCTAAAATCTTGACGCACTTTGTGGCGCCATCGTCTAGGGGTTAGGACAGCGGATTCTCATTCCGCTAACCGGGGTTCGATTCCCCGTGGCGCTGCCAATTAAATGCCTTGTCGCCTTCTCATGGGGCAATTTTTCATCAAGCCACTTTTTGGTTATTATTGTCCTCTTTCCCAAAAACGCTATACTGGTGTTCGTTGAATTGACCCTATGGACAAAGCCCAACTTGAGAAACAACAAAAATATTATCTTGAGCAGGTCCTGTTGACCGTTACCGGAGGCAAGATCAACCTAGAGACCTATAAGTTCAATCGTGTTTTTATCGTGTTTGGTTTTACCGGTAGCGGAAAAGATGCCCTCATCAATCATTTTTTGGAAACCAACACGAGTTATCCCTTTTCCAAATTGACGCGCACGCTTACCCGTGGGAACAGGCCTGGGGAAAAACCCGTGTCTGACG
>CAZURX010000048.1:0-7551 GCA_964623015.1 uncultured Candidatus Peribacteria bacterium | reverse complement strand
CCAGCGACCTTTCCGCCCGAAACCTCCGCCTTGCCCCGTTCTTCGATTCCGGCAAGAGCGATATGACCGCGGACAAGATCCAAGATTTGAAGGGCGCCACCTTGGACAACCAGGGCCGCATCCTCGTCGAAAAGATCAAATCCAAGGAAACCGTCTCGTTCAGCTACAGCGTGCTGGTCCACGAGAACGGATCCAATGTGAACCCCGCCCTGGAAGGCTTTGAAGTGGTCGACATCGACTCCTTCCTGCCCGATGTCCAAGACGGACTCACCTACAAGAACAAGGGCGAAAAGATCGCCACCTACCTGTATGCGGGCCGTGTCCCCTCCTCCGCCAAGGCTTCGGAGGACACGCCCGTCACAAGTCCCAAAAACTCCTTCGCCAACGGTTCCGATGTCCTCGCCATCAACGTGGTCATGGACAAGGCCCAGGCCGCCATCGGCGACACCGTGAATTTCAGCATCATCCTTCAGAACGTCAGCGACCAAGATCTGACAAGCCTCTACATCACCCATACCTACCCCGCTGAACTGGATATCCTGAACAGCGGTGGCGGACGCGACGACGGCCGTGAGCTCGTCTGGAGAGCGCCCATCCTGCGCCCCGGCGAAAAGGTCACCAAGCAGTTTGTCGCCAAGGTGATGGCCGGCGCCCCGGGCAGCCGACTCCACAGCCAGACCCGCGTGCTTGCCAGCGAAGCCGAAAACATCGCCCCTGTGGATAGTTACCTGATGGTGCTCAGCGGCTCGCCGAGCTCGGTCGCCAAGACCTACCATCTGGTGCAGACCGG
This sequence comes from uncultured Candidatus Peribacteria bacterium, assembly GCA_964623015.1. GTDB lineage: Bacteria > Patescibacteriota > Gracilibacteria > UM-FILTER-43-11 > UM-FILTER-43-11 > FEN-1329. The sequence continues at coordinate 6,761 of CAZURX010000048.1, read as the reverse complement.
ACCCGCCAGCATCCTCATGCTCCTGATTCTCTCGATGCTTGCCGGAATCGCCTTCCTTGCCTACGACAAACGCCGAGCCATGAAGCTCAAGGCAATGGCATTGAAATCGATTTAAAAAGGAAAATTCCTTAAACCCCGCCAAAGGCGGGTCCGCCTCTGGCGGAAAACGTTGCCCCCCTTACATACGGTTGGCCCCCCCGCCCCCACCCCCATCCCCGGGAGTGGGGGGGTTTTAAATATATGCGACACCGTCAACTGAAACACCGACACCAAGCAAAAGCCTAAATCCGAAATGCCTAGATCCTAAACAAATCACAAAATCCAATATTCAATGAACAAACCTGTCAAACATAAACTATTCATTACTAGATAATTTTTCGGTTTACGTTTGTGCTCTAGGATTTGGATTTTAGATACTAGATCCTGTTTAGGATTTCGTGCCTAAGATTTAGAATTTTGTGCTTAATGTTGATTTTGAGGCAAATTAAAACTAATTTTAATGCATTATTGATTCCAAAAATATGCGGCTCCTTATTCAACGGGTAAATCGGGCCAAGGTGACGGTCGAAGGCAAGGTGGTCGGCAAAATCGGCAAGGGCATTGTGGCCTTGGTGGGCGTGTCGCACAAGGATACGGAAAAGGATGCCGAATGGCTGGCGGAGAAGGTGGCGAACCTTCGCATCTTTCCTTCGGACAAATCGGAATTCGACCGATCGCTCCTGGAGGTTGGCGGGGAACTGTTGGCCGTGTCGCAGTTCACGCTTTACGGCTCCACCAAAAAGGGCCGACGGCCGGAATTCACCGAGGCGGCTGGATCCGAGTTCGCCAAAAATCTGTACGAGGAATTTGTGCGAAAGGCCACACTCACCGGGCTCACGGTCGCCGAGGGCGTGTTCCAGGCCCACATGGAAGTCGAACTTACAAACGACGGGCCCGTGACGTTTATGATCGAGTCGAACTAGCGACCATATTGCCAAAACAGCCACATTCTCCTAAAATCAACCAAGAAACTAACAAAAAAATAAAATGGAATACACTCAACCATCCAAGAAAAAAGGCTTCTGGGGCGCCATCGACCGCTTTTTGCACGAGGGCTTCGGAAACGAGGAATCGGGCCTTTACCGAATCATCAACGATTTGATCGTCTTCCTGATCTTCTTCTCGATCCTGTCGATCATCCTGGCCTCCGTTGAGGAAATCTACGCCAAATACCAGTCTTTCTTCGATGTCTCAGAGTGGATCGTGGTGGGCCTGTTCACCATTGAATACGCCGCCAACATCTACGTGGCGAAAAGCAAGAAGAAATATATCTTCGGCATCTGGGGCATCATCGATTTCCTGGCCATCGTCCCGACCTACATCACGGGCGGGATCGACCTGCGCGCGGTCAAGGTGCTTCGCATCCTCAGGGTCCTTCGGTTTCTCCGAATGATGAGAATGCTCCGCCTCCTGAAATTGGCCAAAAAGGCCACGGCCGAATACGAGTCGAGCAAGGCCGCCAAGTTCAGCACGCTCAAGATGGACCTGCAGATCTATTTCATCGCCTTGTTCACGGTGCTCGTGACCTTCAGCACCGCGGAATTCTACATCGAGAAAGGGGTGCCGGACACCGCCTTCACCTCCATCCCCAAGGCCATGTGGTGGTGCATTGTGACCATCACGACCGTGGGCTACGGCGACATGTATCCCACCACGGCCCTGGGGCGAATCGTCGCCAGCATGGCCATGCTCTGCGGCCTCGCCCTTTTTGGCATGCTCATGAACGTGATCGGAAAATCCATGATGTCCTCCCTCTTCGGCGCCAGCGATCTGGAGAATGCCGATGTGGCGGCGAAGGAGGCGGAGGAGCAAATGAGGAAATAATGACACCCCCCTTCCGCCCATAAACCTCCGAAATCCTAGGCACTAAAGCCTAAACAAAGCCCAGAACCCAAAATCCAAAGTCCAGACGGCACAAACGGAACAGCCATTCCTCTATCCGCGGATAGAGGAATTGTTGAAGTTTGGATTCTGTGCCTTGGGCTTTGGCACGTTTGGATTCTGTTTAGGATTTCGGCATTTGGGATTTCGATTTTGTCCTGAGGTGCCCACCATGCTAAAATTCCGCCGACCCTAAATGACTAATCCCCACTTCCCATGTCCGACAAAAAAGACCCTTCCTCCGCCAAAGCTTCGGAGGATAAAACCACCGCCAAAAATGACCTGATGGACAAACTTGTCTCCCTCTGCAAGCGACGCGGTTTCGTGTACCCCGGCTCCGAGATCTACGGTGGCCTGGCCAACACATGGGACCTGGGCCCCGTGGGCGTGGAGCTCAAGAACAACATCCAGCAGGCGTGGTGGAAATTCTTCGTGCAGAGCCGCCGAGACATGGTCGGCATCGACGCCGCCATTTTGATGAACCCCAAAGTGTGGGAATCCTCCGGCCATGTGGCCAACTTCAGCGACGCGCAGGTGGACTGCAAGGAATGCAAAAAGCGTGTCCGCGCGGACCATTTGATCGAGGACAACACGGACGTGAAAGTGGAGGGCTTGAGCCTCGAGGATCTCGGCAAACTGATCGCGGAGAACAATCTGCGCTGCCCCGGATGCGGATCGAAAAACTGGACCGAGGTTCGCAAGTTCAACCTGCTTTTCCGCACCAACATCGGCCCCACCACGGCCAACACGGAAGCGGTTTATTTGCGAGGCGAGATCGCCCAAGGCATGTTTGTGGACTTCAAAAACGTATGCAATTCCAGCCGCAAGAAAATCCCCTTCGGCATCGCGGCCGCGGGCAAGGCGTTCCGCAACGAGATCACGCCTGGCAACTTCATCTTCCGCACGCTGGAATTCGATTTGATGGAATTCGAATACTTCATCAAGCCGGAGATGTGGGAATCCAAGTTCGATTACTGGTTGGGCGAAATGCAGCAATGGCTCGACATCGTGGGGATCCACAAGGACAAGACCCGCATCCGTGAGCATGAGAAGACCGAACTTTCCCACTATTCCAAACGCACGGTGGACATCGAATTCCACACGCCCTTTGGCTGGAAAGAACTTTATGGACTGGCCTACCGCACCGACTTCGACTTGAAAAACCATCAGGAAAAAAGCGGCGTGGACATGACGTATCTGGATCCCGAGACGAACGAAAAATATCTCCCCCATGTTTTGGAGCCGACCTTCGGCCTTTCACGCACGATCCTCATGACCCTGCTCTCCGCCTACGACGAGGAGGAGGTGACGGACGCCAAGGGCGAAACGGAAGTGCGCGTGGTGCTACGCCTCAAACCCAGGATCGCCCCGTACAAGGCCGCGATCCTTCCCCTGATGAAGAAACCCGAGCTCACGGCCAAGGCGGAAGAGATCTACGATTCGCTCAAAGATTCTTTCACGCTCGACTACGATGTGACCGGCTCCATCGGCAAGCGCTACCGACGACAAGACGAAATCGGCACGCCGTTCTGCATCACCATCGACTATGACACGCTTGAGGATCAGGCCGTGACCGTGCGCGACCGAGACACGATGAAACAGGACAGGATCAAGATTGCCGACCTGAAACAATATTTGGAGGAAAAGATAAATAGCTGAATCCCGATCGTGGAACCCGTTGTGGCACCCATAGTGGCACCAATCGTGAAAATCACCATTGGCTCAACAACTGGTGCCACGCGAAGCGGTTCCACGACAGGCTTATTCCCTATTCATAAAATAGAACTCGACCAGCACCACGATCACCAGGAGCAGGAGCGCGTCCCACCAGGTGAGCACCCGAAGGCGCTGGAACGCGAGACCGACACACACCATGAACGACAGCAGCGCCCCCTGCCTGAGGGCCGTGTTCAGATTGTGAAAAAAATTCTCGGACCGGCCTAAAGCCAACCTCAGGTAATAAATCACCACGGCGAAAGTACCCGTGAGCGCCAAAAAAAGGCTGGAGTAGAAAAAAGCCAAAGCCAGATCGCCCGACAGAAACGGACTGAGCTTGTTCACCACGACGAACCACGAGACCCAGCCCAGGATCGCGGCGACAAACATCGCGATGATGTAGAAGATTTGGCCCATAAATTGTCAGGAATCAGGAGTCAGGATTCAGGAATCATCTGAATTCTGAATCCCGTTTTCTGAATCCTATAAAAAACTATGGCATTTTGGTATTTACTCCTTCGCTTTTACAAAGTGGATTATACACCGTAGCTAAAATTTTACTAGCATGGCCAACCGCAGCGATTATCAAAAGTTACGGAGCATAATACGCTTATTAAAAAATTTTAAGCGAAGGTGTATAATAGGCAAGCTTAACCTAAAGCAAACTTATGAAAAACCTTCAACGACTTGTGCTCATTGCCACGGCCGGCTTTAGCCTATTTTTGATTCTCCCCCTGGCCTTGGCCACCGCCGTGTTCACGGATGTGGCGTCGGACAACCCGAACTACGAGGCCATCACCGCGTTGCACGAACAAGGGGTCATCCAGGGATATGACGACAATACCTTCCGCCCCGCGCAGGCCGTAAACCGCGCGGAAATCCTCAAGGTGATCTTGCTTGGCTCCAATATCCTGGTGCCCGAGATCCAGCCCCAGGCGATTTTTCCGGATGTGGATTCGACCGCCTGGTACGGCAAATATGTCGCCAAAGCCAAGAACCTCGGGATCGTGAAAGGCGACGGAGACACAGGAATGTACCGCCCGGGCGACACCGTGAACCTGGCGGAGGCCCTGAAGATCATTCTAGTGACCAACAACAAGGAACTTCCCGCCGTCACTGTAAACCCGTACGCCGATGTACCCGCAGGAGCCTGGTTCGCGCCGTATTTCGAATTCGCCAGAATGGGCGGGCTTTTGGACGCGAAACAAACCGACAACGTCCGCCCTGGCCAACTGCTCAGCCGAGGCCCCTTGGTCGAGCTGATGTATCGGCTCTCCAAAAGCAATGTCCTGATCTCCGACGGCAAAGCGAGCTACTACGGCTCCCTTTTCCACGGCAAGACCACTGCCAGCGGCGAAATTTTTGACGCCTCCGCGTTTACCGCCGCGCATCGCACCTACGCCTTTGGCACGTGGCTCAAGGTGACCAATCTCGAAAACGGAAAGTCTGTGGTCGTCCGCGTGAACGACCGCGGCCCCTATGTGACGGACCCCACCCGCGTCATCGACCTCAGCAAGGCGGCCTTTGAGGCGATCTCCCCCCTTTCTCGGGGGATCATCGAAGTGATGATCGAAACCACCACGGCGCCGGAACCCGTGGTGGAAACCCCCATTGAGCCAACCCTCCCCGGGCTTCCCACCCTCACGGGGGATATTTTGAACAGCACCAAGTCCGATTGTCCCGAGGCCAAAAATCTTGGAACCATCAGCAAGGACGCCTACACCTCCATCTCCCTTAACGACCCCATTCCGAATCGGGTGATCCTCAACGAAATCCTCTCTATCCAAGGCAGCACCTCGGCCAATGTCTCCAAGGTCACCGCCTTCATCGTGGACAGCCAGAACAAGCAAAGCAGTTTCGAGGCGGACGTGACCAGCGGAAAATTCGCGCTTTCCCTTCGCTTTCCCAAGGAAGGCACCTACAAGCTTGGGATCCTTCCCGGCGAAACGGGCAACAGCATTGTCAAAGAGGTGATCGTGCTCAAGACCACCTGCCTTGAGGAGGTGGAAAGCGCCCAACTGCTCCCAATTTCGGGGGTCACGCTTCAGGTTGAAAACGGCGACACCGTGATCCGTTGGAACCCCGCCACCTACAATCTTTTCAAGGTGACGATCCAGCAAGGCGGACTCAAAAAAAGCTACTACCTGCACAACACCGACCAATGGAAACCCTTCTACCGCGACTTTTCCGCCTTCCAACCCAGCTCGGTAAGCCTTTATGTGCGAGGGGCAAAGCTGACCACCCCCTCGATGCTCGAGCCGGCCCAAATCCTTTGGAGCCCCGCGTTCGACAATAGCTTCTTGGCCAGCCCCCACTACGAATACAAAGTGAATTCCGATGAAGTCGAGCTTCAGAGCCTTTCCAAAAACTCCATTCTCAAGGAAACCATCAAGGCGGTGTTCAAGGCGAAGGTGCCCGTAAGATCCAAGGCCGCGGTCATTTTGCCGAACGGAAAAGTGGAGGAAATCGCGGTGACCAGCACGACCCAAACCGCCAAGAAGAATTCCTTCGGGCTAGAGGTTTTTTCCGCCTCCTCGGATCCCCTAACTGCCAGCTACACGGCGCAGGAAACCGCCCTTCATTTCCTTGAAATCAACAACGCCGAGGGGTTGGCCGTGATCAATGTGCCCATCTATGTCCGCAACCAGTTCCCCCTCATCCCCAACCCCCGAGACCTTTCGGACGGCATTCCCGCGGATCTAGGAAGCGACATCGCCAAACTGAGAAACCAAATGCTTGCCCTGGTGAACCAGGATCGCGCCGCGCAGAAACTGCCCGCATTGGTCCTGGACGACAACTTGAGCAAACTGGCCCAATACCGCAGCGACGACATGGTCGCCAACAACTACTTCGGCCACTGGGACAGCCAAGGACGGAGCGCCAACGACCTGCGGAAAAACTACGGCATCCAAACCTTTGTGGCGGAGAACCTGGCCAAGGACATCACGCTGGAACTCGCCGAATACGGCCTGATGCACGTCAAGCTCTACGAGGACATCGATCATCTCACCATCGTCGGCGCCTTCGATATCGTATGGGTCGGCGCGCCCGTGCGTCCGATCCCCTTTCCGCCGTTCTATCTGGTCGCCGGTTTCGAGGCGAGCATCATCGAGGGTGCCGACCAT
>CAZURX010000047.1:3128-7602 GCA_964623015.1 uncultured Candidatus Peribacteria bacterium | reverse complement strand
CCTGCCTTCCATTCTCCGTAGCAATACTGCGAAGGATGAAGCGCAGGAATGAAAAATTAATTAATCCTCCATGCTCGAAATCCACAACCTCCACGTGTCGGTCGACGGCAAACCCGTGCTGAACGGCGTGTCGCTCACCATCAAGCCCGGCGAGGTGCATGCCCTGATGGGCCCGAACGGCTCCGGCAAAAGCACGCTTTCCAACGTGATCCTCGGCTACCCGAAATACGAAGTGACCCAAGGCGACATTCGATTGGATGGGAAGAACATCCTCAAAATGCCCACGCACGAACGGTCGCTCCACGGCCTGTTCCTCGCGTTCCAGGCCCCGCGAGAGGTCACGGGCATCACGCTTGAGGAATTCCTGCTCGCCGCCTACCGCGCCCAACAGAAGCATCTGCACCCCGACAAGCCACCCGTCCTCGTGTTCCGCTTCAAGAAGCGGCTGAGCGAGCTGATGGCCCAACTTCACATGGACGAAAAGTTTGCCTCCCGCTATCTGAACCACGGATTCTCGGGTGGCGAGAAAAAGAAGTGCGAGGTTTTGCAGATGGCGGTTCTGGAACCGCGCATGGCCATATTGGACGAGACGGATTCGGGCCTTGACGTGGATGCCCTCAAGTCGGTGTGCGACGGCATCAAATCAGTCCGAAAAAATGCCACGCACCCCATGGGAATCTTGGTGGTCACGCATTTCACCCGCATCCTCAAATACCTGAAGCCCGACCATGTGCATGTGATGAAGGGCGGGCAGATTTTGAAATCCGGCGGCCCCTCGTTCGCGAAGGAATTGGAGAAGAAGGGGTATGAACGGATTGAGTAACTTTTTTCATTCCTTTGCAGAAAGGAATCTCCCAATTGACCTCCATGATAGTGATGCAAGGAGATTCCTGCCTGCGCAGGAATGAAAAAAGGTAATCATTTAATGGCAAAACCCATTAGCAAACCATCGGCCCACACCCCTTTCGAAAACCTCAACCGCGAGACGTTCGACCACCATGATCCTTCGGGGTACATGAAAAAGTTCCGCAAGGGGCTGAGCCGCGAGCTGGTGGAGGCGATCTCCAACGACAAGCTGGAGCCCGACTGGATGCTCGAATACCGCCTGAAGGCGTACGACCATTTCCTGAAAATGGCCATGCCGAAATGGGGGCCCAGCCTCAAGGATTTGAATTTTGACGAGATTTGCTTCTTCGCCAAGGCCGCGGACCGGAAAGGCGGGTACCAGAGCTGGGAAGAGGTTCCCGACTCCATCAAGAACACGTTCGAGCGCCTGGGGATCCCGCAGGCGGAGCGGTCGATTTTGGCGGGCGTGGGGGCGCAGTACGAAAGCGAAGCCATCTACCATTCGCTCGAAAAAGAGCTTTTGGACCAGGGCGTCATCTTCTGCGACCTCGACATCGCGGTGCACGACCACCCCGAGCTGGTGAGAAAACATTTCCAGACCGTTGTTCCGGCGAACGACCACAAGTTCGCGGCCCTGCACGGCGCCGTGTGGAGCGGTGGCACGTTTCTGTACATCCCCAAGGGCGTGAAAGTGAAAAAACCCCTGCAATCCTACTTCCGCATGAACGCCAAGAACATGGGGCAGTTCGAGCACACTTTGATTATCATCGAGGACGGGGCCGAGGGCCACTATATTGAAGGCTGCAGCGCGCCCAAATACGGCTCGCATGCCCTGCACGCCGGGTGCGTGGAGATCAAAGTGGGCAAAGGCGCCAAATTCCGCTACTCGTCCGTCGAAAACTGGAGCAAAGACACCTTCAACCTGAACACCAAGCGGGCGATCATTGAGCAAGACGGTGTGATGGAATGGGTGGGCGGCAACATGGGCTCGGGCGTCACCATGCTCTACCCCTGCTCCATTTTAAAGGGCGACAATTCCAAGGCCGACCATTTGGGCATCGCCTTTGCCAACGAGGGGCAGATCCAGGACACGGGATCGAAAGTCTTCCACTTGGGCCGCAACACCAGCTCGAGCATTGTGATCAAATCTATTTCCAAGGGCGGGGGCCAGTCCATTTACCGCGGCCAGCTGCACATTGCCAAGACCGCGGAGAACGCCATCAACAAGACCCAGTGCGACGCGCTGATCCTCGACCCCATTTCCGTCAACGACACGACCCCCACCATAAAAGTGGATAACCCGACCGCCACGCTGGCGCACGAGGCCACGGTCGGCCGTTTGAACGAGGAGGACATCTTTTATTTAGAATCCCGAGGCATCGCCAAGGAGCAAGCCGAGGCCATGATCGTGAATGGGTTCATAAACCCCATTGTGCGCGAGCTCCCGCTCGAATACGCGGTGGAGATGAATCGGTTGATTGAGATGGAGATGGAGAACGCTGTCGCGTAATTTTTAATTTTAAATTTTAAATTTTTAAACTTTGAAACCCGAATTGAACCAACAAATCGAAAACTCGATCGACCTCTCGAACCTCACTTCGACTTTTGCTTCCGATGCCGAAATCGAAGCTTTTTTCGATCAAAAATCCTTAGATTTAAAGGATAAGGACTCCTGGATCGAGAAGAATCTTGAATTTATCATTAAAGGAAAGGATGAAATTTCAAAAGCCGTGAGCGACGGGCTGATCGCGGACGGAAAACCTGAAACGATTTGGAAATACAAAATCAAACAAGCCAAAGAGGGTCGAGACAAGGCTATTCGAACCAGAGATTCAATTAGGGGGAATGTCGAAATTATCAAAGAGGAGGTGGCTAAACGACTAAGCCACTATTTGCCAAGCTGGGTTGCTGGAAAATCAATGGTGAATTTCACAATCACCGACAAGGCAGACTATTGCGTCGATGGGAACATCATCACAGTGGATCTAGGCAGGCTCTCATCTCAAAAAAACATTCTGGAAGATGCGACCAAAGGCATTACCTATGAGGTTTTTCACCTTTGGATGGATGAAGGATCAAACTGGTCCGACTCGAACCAAGATGAGGCCTCAGATAGCGAGCTCAGGGATCGAATCATTTTTAAAACCATCGACGAGGGCATTGCCGTTTTAGTCAGCGGATTCTCACTTGAAAAACATCATGCTGATCTGGGCAGAAATTACACACGACTTATTCCCGAATCCTTTGAATCGTTCAATACCTTTCTAAAGGCAAAAGACAGGGGGCAATTGGAAAAATTCAAAGACGAGGAATTCGATAGCATGGGGCATTTCTATGTTGTCGGGAATGAAATCGCGAAGACAGTCCTGGAGCACAAAGGTATTGAGGAATTCAGAAAACTGATTGAAGAATCGAGAGTCAATCCGATCCGTATGATTGAAGAATACAACCAGATATGTGTAAGGAATCCAGAATTGCCAAAAATTGTCTTATAGAAGTCCAACCATGCACCTCACCCCCCTCAAACCATCGGAGATCTCAATCCTCTGCCCTTCGAAGCCTTTGGCGAAGAATGGGCAGGAGGCGGTGGTGCGTATTCCGGATGGAACCGTGCTCGAATCGCCCATTGAGCTGAAATTGGAGCGATCGGATTCGGATGCGCCCATCGCCCTGACAATCCATGCGGGCAAACGGTCGCGCGCGACAATTATCGTTCGACTGGAGGGCGATGCGGATTTAAAACTATTGGAGTTCAAACAAACGGTCGTGGCTGAGGAGGGCGCCGAGGTTCGGATTGTGGAATTCCAAAACCTGCCCCTTTCGACCACTGTTCACGCCTCGCGTGAGACAAAAGCGGGCAAGGGGGCCACAATAGAGCATGTGATCATTCAGCTGGGCGGGCTTAAGACCGAGAACCGGCTCAATTTGATCGGCGACGGAGCGGACTGCACGCTCAATTCAAGCCTTCTGCTCATTGCCAAGGAACACCAAAACCACCAGTTTTTGTTGAACAATAAATTTGTACATAAAGACGGGCGTGGAGAGTCGAATGTGCGGTCCATCGCCTTGGATGACGGTGTGATCGATACCCAGGGAACCATCCATGTGGGCGGAAGGGCCAAGGGCACCCAAAGCCATTTGCATCTTGATTCGCTCCTGCTTTCCCGAACCGCCTCGATCACCGCGATCCCCGCCCTTGAAATCAAGACCAACGATGTTAAAGTGGGACATGGAGCGTCGGTCAGCAACCTGAGCGAGGAAAACCTGTTCTACCTGACCTCGCGCGGGGTTGATCCCAACGAGGCGCGGCGGATGATGGTGAAGGGGTTTGTGGCCGGGGTGACGGATCGATTGGCGGATTTGCCGGAATTGAGAGACAAAATTTTAAACTTAATTTAAATAAGCTGGCGCCGTGGCTCCGTCCGGCGCCAGACTCCTTCACACCCATGTCCCCATCCCCCTGCTTACCAAAAAACGAGAAGACCGGCTATTATTTCCTCACTTTAACCGTAGTCGACTGGATCGACGTTTTCACAAAGCCACCGTATTTTGATGTCCTCAAGAACGCGCTGGCCCTCTGTATCAAAAACAAAGGCCTGATGCTTTATGAATATGTGTTCATGATCAA
>CAZURX010000047.1:0-3118 GCA_964623015.1 uncultured Candidatus Peribacteria bacterium | reverse complement strand
ACCTCATTATCGGCACAAAGGGTGACAACAGCTTGGATTCCATCATTCGCGATTTCAAGAGCTTCACCACCCATGAGATCAAAAAGCTTTTGATGGAGGATAATCGAAAGTATCTACCTGTGCTTTTGGGAATTTCACCAAAAATGAAAAAGGAGAACAAATTTCAACTGTGGCAGAGAGGAAATTATCCGGAAGTAATTGTTTCATCCAATTTTCTTGAGACAAAAGCACGGTATATCTGGCAAAATCCTGTCAGAAAAGGATATGTCGCGAAGCCGGAGGATTGGCTTCATTCCTCGGCAAAACAAAGATTGCTGGAATTGAGGCCTGACCACCCGGAGGTTGTATTGCCTGTTGCCGATTAGGAGAGTTGATATAAGGAGTCTGGCGCCGGACGGAGCCACAGCGCCAGCCATATATGAAATGTAATCCAACGACCATGAACCACCGTAACGACTTTCCCATTTTCAAACAACGGCCGGAACTGATCTATTTTGACAACGGCGCCACGGCACAACGCCCTCAAGTGGTAATTGATGCTGAACAAAAATTTTATACAACCTACAACTCCAACATCCACCGCGGGCCGAACTTTTTGGCCGAGGAGGCAACAATCGCCTACGAGGACGCGCGAAGGAAAGTGGCGGATTTTTTGGGCGCGCGGCACAAGCACGAGATCATTTTCACCCGAAACGCCACCGAGGCCATCAACCTAGTCGCCCGCACGTTTGGCGAAACGTTGGAGGCGCAGGATGTGATCCTACTCTCAAAACTGGAGCACCATTCCAACATTGTGCCTTGGCAGCAGCTGGCCGAACGCAAAGATTTAGAAATCAAATGGATGGGCATCTCGACCGACTGGCGCGTGCGCCTCGACCCCGCGCTGTTCGATGAAAAGGTAAAACTTGTCGCTGTCACAGGAATGTCGAATGTGCTGGGCACGATCACGGACCTGAAACCCATCATCAAGGCGGCCCACGCCGTGGGCGCCAAGGTGCTGGTCGACGCCTCGCAGCTGGCCGTCCACGAACCGATCAACGTGCGCGACTTGGATGTGGATTTTTTGGTGGTCACGGGACACAAGCTCTACGGGCCCACGGGCATCGGAGCGCTTTACGGAAAGGAGGAACTGCTCGATCCCCTGCCCCCGTTTTTGGGTGGCGGCGACATGATCAGCGGGGTCTTCACCGACCACTTCATCCCCGCGGGGCTTCCGCAGAAATTCGAGGCGGGCACCCAAAACATCGCCGGGGCCATCGGCTTCGGGGCTGCGATCGATTACATGACGAAGGTTGGATTCAAGACGATCCAGAAACTGGAGAACGATTTGACCCGTCAGCTACTTGATGAAATCAAGCAGCTACCGTTCGCCAAAATTATCGGCCCCGAGGACACGGCGCACCGTGGTTCCGTCGTCTCCATCACCATGGAGGGCGCGCATCCGCACGACATCGCCGAGGGACTTTCCAGCAAAGGCATCTGCATCCGCGCCGGATTCCACTGCGCCCAGCCGCTCATGGACCAACTCAAGCTTTCCGGCACCGCGCGCCTGAGCCTCGCCTTTTACAACACCAAAGAGGAAGTGGACAAGGTGGTCAGTGCGTTGGAGGAGGTTTATAAGTATTTTCACTAATTTTTTCATTCCACACCTTTCTTTTCATTCCTGCGCTTCATCCTTCGCAGTATTGCTACGGAGAATGGAAGGCAGGAATCAACCCCATCACTATCATGAAAGCTTATTGGGAGATTCCTTTCTGCAAAGGAATGAAAAAATAAACTAACCTCAAACCTTAAACCATGCCAAAACGCATCTCCATCTGCGGCAGCCTCGACTTCTCCCATGAAATGGGAACGCTCGCCGAACAGCTCAAGACCCAAGGTTTCGAGGTCACTTTGCCCCCGAGCGCCGTGCTGATCCTCAACCAGGAGCTTTCCGTGGAGAAAGTCCAACAGGAAAAGGACGGTGGCACCTTCCACGACCGCGCCATCCAAAACGACGCCATCCGCCGCTACTGGAACATCCTCAAGGACTCCGACGCCGTGCTCATCGCCAATTACGACAAAAAAGGGGTCAAGGGATACATCGGCGGCAACTCGTTTCTCGAGATGGGCTTCGCGCACGTCCTCAACAAGCCGATTTTCCTGCTCAACGACATCCCGACCATGGGATACTCCGACGAGATCCGGGCCATGCAGCCGACATGCCTGAGGGGAAACATTAAAAAATTAACCATTTAACTCAGATTCCTGCCTGCGCAGGAATGAAAATTTGTATGGACCTTTACGCCCAAAACATCCTCGACCGGTTCAAAAGCCCCTTCCACAAGGACAAGAAGGTCGTGAAAAGCCTGTGCAACCAGGAAGCCAACTACTCGTGCGGCGATTCCGTGGAGGTGACGCTTGAGCTTATGGGAGACAAGATCAAATCCTATTCCTTTTCCGGCGCGGGCTGCGCCATCAGCCAGGCCTCGGCCGACATCCTCGGCGACTTGGTGGAGGGAAAAACATTGGACGAGGTGGTGGCCATGGGCAAGGACGAGCTTTTCGAGGCTTTGGGCATCGAGATCAGCCTTCGAAGGAGCCAATGCGCCCTGCTGGCATTGCTGACCTTGCAAAACGCGATCCTGAAAAAGCGTGGTGAGCCGATGAGGGGATGGAATTATTTTATATAACATCGTAGGTGCGATAACGTTATCGCACCTACGGTCGAAATAACAATGCCACCCAAAATCATCCCAACCATGACCATCGGCGAAATCCTCAAAGCCAATCCCAAGTCCCTTTCCATACTCCAGGAATACGGCCTGGGATGCGCGGGATGCGCGCTGAACACCCTTGAGACACTGGAAGAGGGAGCCAAGGCGCACGGGCTGAGCGAGAAGGAGATTTCCGAAATCGTCGCTCAACTCTAAGTGACCGTCTAATTGCCTGCCACCTATTTAAAAAACCTCCGCCTAGATCCTGAAACTAGTTCAGGATGACAAAGGGTGGAGGCTTTTGGTTTTGGATTTTTACATCAGGCTCCAGCTGGCGATGGAGGCGGCGATGAGCAGGGCGATCGTGTTGATCACCTTGATCAGGGCGTTCAAAGCAGGTCCGGAGGTGTCCTTGTAGGGAT
>CAZURX010000046.1:0-7750 GCA_964623015.1 uncultured Candidatus Peribacteria bacterium | reverse complement strand
AGATTCTCGATCAGGCTGAAATTCACCGCGATCACGCCGTCCACCTCCTTGTTTGGGAACTTGTCGTTGTAGAACTTGAGCAAATCGGGCACGCTTTTTCGCAAATCCGGCTCCCAGTTCGCGTCGCGGAACGTGTAGCCTTGGTACCATTCGCTTTTCAGCAATTCCTCCTGCACCTTGGGCGGGGTCACGTAGCTTTCCGTGCCGATGGCGTCGGAATTCTGGAACTCGATCTTGCCCGGAAAGCCCATGAACGTGTCCACCGTTCCATAGCCCGTGATGAAACCGCCCGTGGGCCTCAGCTCGTAGTTGTTCTGGAGCAACACCAGTTAGTGCTTGCTGAAGAAGCCCTATCCACCAATATGGTTGGCGAAAAAACGCAGGTCGCCGAGAAGCAAATAGCCCCCGACCATCAGCGCAACCACGACCCCGACCAGCGCCCATAGCCATTTCTTGAACGATCGGGGCACATGGATCCTCACCCGCTCGGAAAAGCGGGGTTTTCTTGCTCCGTATTGATGGGGGGTGTAGCCGATTGGCATGTTTAGATTTTTTTAACAGAGAAATTATATACTAAATCCAATGGGAGCTCCAATTGTGGCTCCGGTTGGGGTTCCTGTTGGTGTCCAATGGGTACTCCGATTGGGGTTGCCCCCATTTTTTCAGTCAGAATGAGGGGGTGACCGAGGAGCCTCCCCCTTTTTCATTCCGAAGCCTGCCGAGGAATCCCTATCCGTTTAACTTATTCGTGATAGCCAAGGGATTCCTCCGCTTCCCCTCGCCCTGCTCGGGATCGGTCGGAATGAAAAAATGGAAGTGCACCACAAAATCATGTAAGCTAATTTCAGTTAACCAAAACAAAATGAAAATAACCCACAACCACTCCATTTCCCACAAAACCCGCATCGCCGTGGTCGGCACCGGCATGGTGGGCTCGTCTTTTGCCTACGCGGCCATGATCAAGGGCATTGCGGCCGAGATCATCATGGTGGACGCCAACGAATCCCGCGAGGAAGGCGAGGTCATGGACCTTTCGCACGCCCTCATCGGCACCTCGACCGGCAACGTGAAGGGCGGCGACTTCAAGGATTGCGGGAACGTGGATGTGATCGTGATCACCGCGGGGGCGGCGCAAAAGCCCGGCGAGACCCGTCTCGACCTTGTGAAGAAGAACGCCAAGATCATGAAACACATCATCAAGCAGATGGGCAAGCTCCGCGAGGACACCGTGGTCATCATCGTGGCCAACCCCGTCGATGTCATGACCCAGCTGGCCGCCTCCCTCATCAAACTTCCCAAGGGCCAGGTGTTCGGCTCCGGCACCTCGCTCGACACCTCCCGCCTGCGCCTCAACATCAGCCAAAAGCTCGGCGTGAACCTCCACAACATCCACGGCTACGTGATGGGCGAGCACGGCGACAGCGAATTCGTGCCCTGGAGCCTGGCCAACGCCTCGGGCGTGGAGGTCAGCAAACTGCTCACGGCCAAAGAAATGAAAGACATTGAAACCAAGACCATGCGCGCGGCCTACGAGATCATCCAGCGCAAATCCGCCACCTACTACGGCATCGGCGTGGTGGTCGTGGAACTGGTGGAGCGCGTGCTCCGCGACCAAAAGTTCATCACGCCCGTCTCCACGGAGCCCTGCGCGGCCTACGGCATCCACGGCATCTCGCTCGGGGTTCCGGCGGTACTCGGTCGCCGAGGGGTCGAGAAGGTCTGGAAGGTTCCGCTGACCAAAACCGAACAAGCCAAGCTTCTCAAATCAGCCAACTTGCTCAAGGGGTATTGGAAGGGGGTGAAATAGATTATTTTCGAATAATCCAATCGCAGGCGTTTTATTGGTATTTCACGAATTTACTTAAAACGAACCCCTTTTTTCTATCGATGAAATAATATCTGTAAGTTCTTCATCAATTTCACCTATTTCAAGGACTCTAGCAATTTGAAGCATATTGAACGAAGTTCCAAATTCGTTTTTACTCCAATTACTTAGTGTGCGTATCATTTTTTTGCCAGGGGCAATAGATAGTTTATTAGATGTATTTGCCCAATTTAAAGTTACAATTTTTCTTGCCTTGCTATTACATGTTGGTATGTCTAATCCCTTATTCTTTTTATGTATTTCGCTTGAATAGCAATCAATAATATCATCTTTCATCTCCTCTAGAAGCGTTTCAATTTTTTGATTAACGAGCTCCAAAGTGGGCTTGCCCTTTTTGTGATTATTGTCAATTAATCTGAAGATGGCGCTTGGAACAATAAGGAAATTTTCGATCTCCTTTTTTGACCAAATATGAAGATTGATGCCTTCTTTTTTTGCCTCTGCCAGTCTTTCATTTTTTTCATCTTCGGTATGATAGTCTGGATCAAAAATGCAATAAGTTGATATATCCCCAGCACAATTAAGTGCATTTTTTGATCCTATAACCCTTTGCCACCCGCCCCATCCTTCAACGTATGTTTTTGGGATTGTATCTAATGGCTCATCGCTGTTGGGAAAGATTTTATCCTGAATGATTTTCAATATACTAATATCTTCCTGGGCACTTTCCAGAATTATAAATTTTTTGCTTGACCAGTATCTTATTAATTCAAGATTTTGAATGCTGCCGATGTTATTAATAATTTCTTGAACAGACGGCAGGCTTGTCGAATATTTTGAAACATGGTTACCCTTGTCAATTACCAAAATATTCTCAGGATTAACTTCAGAGATTATTTCAATCGAATGAGTCGCAATTATTGTTTGGGTAAACCTATTTTTTAGAAAACGAATTAATTTTCTTTGGAGGTCGGCATGCAGATATACGTCGGGTTCATCCAATATTACGGTTGAATCTCTTTTGCACCGCGCAAGAAACCACATTGTTTGAAGCCACATTTGAAGTCCATGCCCCATCCAGCCAACTTCAGCTACGAAAGCCCCGTCTTCGATAAATAGATTTGGTTGCTCCCCCTTTAATTTATCGCCCCTTTGGAATTCTCGTATTTTAATATTTCCCCATGTTGAATGTGTCAACGAACAGAAATGTTCGAAGTGTTCATTTAGGTACTGAAGTTGATTACGAAAGTGAACTGACGCAAAACTCGAATATATATTTGATTTTATATAATCCCTATCCAAGAGATCTTCATTTTCTTTCAATGGGCCAATTTGAGGTAAAATATTAATTTCGGTGAGCTGAAATTTCTTAGCTTGGCTTTTATTTTTGATCATCCTTCCTTTTTCATCAAAAATTACAGCATAAATTATTTTATGCTCTCCAATATACAGCTCAATTTTTGATTTATTTTGAAAATATGCAGTGACCTTAGCTGGCGGTGAACCATATTGGTTAAAAATATTCCGAAAAGACATTTCAATTCCTTTGAGAGATGGGGTTACTCCCCTTACGGAAATTGGAAAATCCGACCACTCATCCGGTGGTGATTTATATGTTAAATTTTGATATTTGTTCGTTACTAGTGAAATAAGCCTAAGAGCTTCTATCAGAGTTGATTTTCCAGCATTATTTTTCCCGACAGCGATTGTTAATGCATCGAATTCTATTTTGTGCTTGTCATAACATCGATAATTTTCCAGCTCAATTTTCCTTATCATAATTTTCGTTTGGTTGTTTAGCTAAGTATCAAATTATACCCCTTTTTCTCGCATGCCAATATCAGTTCCCAGACTTTGCAGTTAGTGGGATAATGACTTCACAATTTTAGTGCCTATTCTTCAGTTCTGATGTTCAAACAGCCCTTCGTCGTTCTCGACCTAGAAACCAGCGGCGTAGACCCCAAGACGGACGACATTATTGAGGTCGCCATGATTCGCTATGAGAACGGAAAGGAGGTGGAGCGGTACGACCAGCTGATCAAGACCGGGACGCCGCTTTCGAAGATTATCACGCTCATCACGGGGATTACGGATGAGGAATTGAATGAAAATGGGAAGGAGAAAGCTGAGGTCTACAAGGAGATAGCCAGAATGCTCAAGGGGGCGTACCTGATTTGCCATAATACCGCCTTTGATCACGGGTTTTTGTGGGCCAAGGGCATCAAGCTAGACATTTTGGGGCTCATGGACACCATTCCGCTGGCGCAGATTTTGTTTCCGCAGGCGGCCAGTTATAGTTTGGAGTCGCTTTCCGTGGATTTGGGGATCGAACATGTGCACAAGCACCGCGCCATGGGTGACGTGGAGGCGACATTGGAGCTTTTTAGGAAGTTGTGGGAAACGGCCAACGATCTGCCCGCGCCGCTGGTGCGCGAGATCAAGGGGCATTTGGCGAAAGCGTCGTGGGAGGGGGGAATATTCTTTGAAGAATTGAAGGGAAAGAACTCAACCGATGGGGGCTCCAATAGGGGCTCCTGTGGGGGCTCCAGTGGGAGTTCTATTGGGGCTCCAATTGAAGGGGTGCAACGTCCATTAAGTGTGGAAGATATATTGGGGGAAGAGGGGATTCTGAAAAAGGAATGGACCGAGTACGAACCCCGACCGCAACAGGTGCAGATGGCGGAAAGCGTGATGAACGCCTTTGACCAGGGCTACCACCTGATCTGCGAGGCGCCCACGGGCGTCGGCAAGTCGTTGGCGTATCTGGTGGCCGCGGCCAACATCGCCATTGCGAACAAATCCAAGGTCGTGGTGTCCACGAACACCATCAATCTGCAGGAGCAGCTGTATGAAAAGGACATCCCGATGCTGCAGAAGATCTATCGGCAGGGCACGCAGAATCCTGGGTTTAGGGCCGCCTTGCTCAAGGGGCGGAGCCATTACCTTTGTTTGCGGCGGTTCGCCAAGTTCAAGGAGGCCGCGCGGTTTTCGGATACGGATATTGTGTTGCTCATCAAAATATTGGTGTGGCAGCAGTCCACCCTTTCAGGCGATTGCGGCGAGATCCACCTTACGCGCGAGGAGTCGCTGATTTGGGATTTCGAGCTGTGCTCGGACAAGAAATACTGCAGTCCGCAGAAATGCAAGCCGTACGGCGAATGTTATCTGCACCGCGCGCGGCGTTTGGCCGACGAGGCGGACGTGATTGTGGTGAACCACGCCTTGCTTTGCGCTGATCTGCAGGGCGAGGGGGCGTTGCTCCCCGATTACCAGTATTTGGTGGTGGACGAGGCGCACAATTTTGAGGAAGCTGCCACGGATGCGTTCGGCCTGAAGCTGAAACAGGACAACTTCAGCCTGCCGTTCCGGGTGATCCGCGGGCATCTGGAGGACATCCAGAAGCGGTACCAGGGCACGCTGTTCGGCGGGGAGATGGCCATGCGGCTCCTTGGCGGCGTGCATGAGGAATTGGACGAGGTGGAATCCAAGATGGACGGGCTTTTCACGCTCATCGCCTATTTCACCGGGCAGAACGTGGAGACCACGACTTACGCCGAGAATTTATTGATCGATCCCACGGTTGAGGCCACCGAGGAATGGCTGAATTTGGGCGCGTCCGCGGAAGAAGTCTCCACCGTGCTCCTCGATTGGCTTCGGGATCTTCGAAAATTCGCCGAGGCCCTGATGATGGGCGCGGACACGGATTCCTCGGAACAGAACGAGTTGGCCGCGGAAATCATGCAGGAGGCCGAGCTTTTGGCCGAGCAGACGCACGCGCTCAAGACCTTTTTCATGGAGGACGCGACGCGGGGGCACATCCGCTGGCTGACGGCCGACACACAGGGCGGGGTGAGCGTGAATTTGGCGCCCACGTTGCCCGGGACCGACTTGAAGCAGAAATTGTACGCGGAAAAGAAGTCCATCATCCTCACCTCGGCCACGTTGGGCATCAAACTGAAGGACAAAAGCTACGACGCGCCCGAACAGCACCCCTTCACCTATTTGCGAACTTTGCTCGCCTTGGACGAGCGGTTCGAGGAGCTGATCATCGACTCGCCATTCGACTATGAGCGGCAAGCCTATGTGCTGGTGCCCACGGACGCGCTGCCCGTCACCTCGCCCAAGAGCAACGACCAGCTGGCGCCGTTTTTCCAGAGCCTGATCGAGTCGGTCGGCGGAAATCTCTTGGCCCTGTTCACTTCGTACCGGGTGATCGAAATCCAGTATCTGGCTCTGGCCGAATCACTCAAGAATGCGGGCATCCGGCTTTTGGCCCAGCGCATCAGCGGGGGGCGCAACAAGATCATGAAGGCATACATGGCCGACCCTGGCCACTCGGCGCTGTTCGGCACCAGCAGCTTTTGGGAAGGAGTCGATATCAAAGGCGAGGCCCTGACCACGCTGGTGATCCACAAGCTGCCCTTCGACATGCCGAACGACCCGATCCACAAGGCACGGGCCCAATTGTTCCAGAACGGGTTCTACGAATACACGGTCCCGCGGGCTATCCTCAAGTTTCGTCAAGGTTTCGGTCGCCTGATCCGCTCCACCACGGACTACGGCACCATGATGGTGCTCGACGAACGGGTGTTCTCGAAAGACTATGGCCGATTGTTCCTGGACGCCCTGCCCGAAAACATCACTTTGGAAAAGCTTCCGCTGGCCGAGATCCCGGCCAAGGCGAAGGAGTGGCTGGAATTGAGCCGAAAACGTGATTAGGCCCTAGCAACTTTGTCAGTATTGCCAACCAGGGGCATCACATCGTCAGGCGATGTTTGGCTTATAAAGGTTCCATGTCGGTCGATGGACAGCAATTCGTGCACCTGATGGCCATATTGTTGGCGCATGGTCTCGATTTCGTCCTTGATGACATCCAATCGGTCTTGCACCGCCTGGTAGACCAAGTTGTCTTTTTCCGTGACTTTTCCCCTCAGCTCCATGGCCTTATGGCGCGCGATCATCTTGGTCAGGATCTCCATTTCGTCATTGAGCTCAAGACCCCTTTCCTTTAATTTGTTGACCTCTTGGTTGAGCATTTCAGCCTTTGCGTCCTGCTGGCGCAAGGCCTCGGAGTCGATGTGGTTCGGTTTATTCATAATGGGGGGTGGGTTAGGGCTTAATAATTTTGAAATGGCCAAGCTTATCTCTGTTTGGGCAATTTTCTTTTGAACAACTCCAGCATACGTGCCACTTCGAAATCGTCAAGGATTTTTGATCTTTCTCGTGTTAAGGTTCGCAGCCTTTTTGTCTTCATTTCCACCTCCGCCTTGATTTGGCCTTCGCGGCTGCATATTTTTTGCACCGTGCGAGCGGCCTCAAGCGCCCTTTCGTATTGCTTTTGGGTGATGTCCCTTTTTCGTTGGATCATTTCACGTGAGGTGCCGAGAATGCCCAGAGCCCTTTCCATCATTTTGCCTAGTTTGCCAAATTCACAGGCGCGGGCCAAAATATTTTTTTCCAGCTTTGCAATTTCCCTCTTGATGTGATTCCTTTCCTCTAGCAGGGTCTCAAGCCGATCCCGAATGCTGAAAATATGATCCTCTTTTTCCAAAAGTAGGTCGGAATTGAATTCATCGTCCCACCCTGCGAATTCCGCAATCAGGGGTAGGGCATTTTCAACGGTTTCCCGTTCCGCCTTTTTATCAAAAAGCTTGCGCCGGCATTCGTCTATTTTTTTCTGGACTTCTTCCAGGGTCCGTTCCCTGCATTGCAGGGGTGGTTGGGGGGAGGGGTTTTCAAGCATGGGGCAAAGTTAAAAATAAAAAGAAGGATAGCATTCTATCCTTAAATTATATTTTTGTCACTATTAAAAATATCGATGGTTTTTGATTTCTTTTGGTAAATACTCCTGATCCTCGCTGTCTTCGAGCGGCGTGTACTTGTAACCCTTTCCGTAATTCAGCTCCTTCATCAGCTTGGTGGGGG
>CAZURX010000045.1:2579-7852 GCA_964623015.1 uncultured Candidatus Peribacteria bacterium | reverse complement strand
CTTCGCAGTATTGCTACGGAGAATGGAAGGCAGGAATCTGCTAAACGCCAATTTGTCCCTTCCTGTTCATTAACTCTTTGGTCCCCGCCTTCGCCTCCCCGAACACCACCAAGCTGAAATCATCAATCCGTCCGACGACCGATTGTTTTTCTAGGGCTTTTGTCAAAAAATCGGAAGAGAGGAGGATGTCGTAAATCGTCCCCGTGGGGCGAGACACGAAATAGGCCTTGGGTTTTAAGTCCGCGTCGTAGCGGGCGGGCTCGCCGGGGAGGTCTATTTTTCGGAGAAGGCCGTCGGCCGTCAGAAGATCCAGGTTTCGGTACACCGTGCCCACGCTGATGCCGGGGATCGGCCGTTTGGCGAGCGTATGCACCTGCTCGGCCGTGGGATGGTAGCAGGCCGATTGCACGATCTCGAGGATTTGCTGGCGTTGTTTGGTGAGTCGTCGGGTCATTATCAGGAATGATTCCTATTAATGGAACCATTGTACACGATGGCGCCGTGTGGGCAAGTGAATTGACATTTAATGATAAAATGTGGAAAATGCATTCTTGTAAAAGTTGCGCCCCCATGAAATCCCTCGACGAGTTTTGGACAAAGTCCTCTTTGGAAGAGGATGTGAAAGCCTTGGCGAACCCGAACCTCCATCATGACTATAGCCGTGAGAAGGTGAATGGGCTGGTTCTGAACACGGTCATCAAGTATTTGGCCCGCTATTTGGAGATCGCCTCGGACGATGCGCGACTGATCCGCGATCGTGTGGGCGAGGTGTTGAGGCGGAAGACGAGAATGCTGTTTGAGATGGATCCGAAAGAGGGGGTCCAGTTCGACGCCTGTCGCAAAAGCCTTGCTCCCGGGAATGACGGGTTTGGGGTTCAGTGCGCCGCGGATATCCGTCGCACGGCCGCGGTCTTCAAGGAGGTCGCTTTTGGGGGAAATTTCATAGACAATGGACGATTTCTCGGACTTGAACTTGGTTCGGGGACCGGCATCTTGATGCTGGCCATGGCCGTGGCCGCCACCCGGCGCAAGATCAAGGATTTTTACTGCGTGGGGATCGAGAAGTCGGGCATGGCCGCCAAGCGGTCGCAGGAGGTCCTGGATCAGGTGCTGGGAAAGGACCATTCAGCCGTGCTTTGCCGGGATGTCCGCGAGAAAGGCATGCTGTCGTCTCTGTTCAAGAAGCCGATCCATTTTTGGGTCAGCGAAACGATTTCCCTGAACACGCCCAAGCTGGATCTGAGGTACCGGAATTTCAAATTGAGCGAGGGTCAGCGGTTGGTGCGAAGGTTGGAGGAGAGGACGGACCCTTTTGTGGAGGCGCTGAGGGTTTCGCTGGATGAGCTGAGGCTTTTCAAGCCCTACGTCGAAAAGGGCGCAACCGCGATGTTTCCCGATGTCGTCAACAGGCTCTATCGACCCGATGGCGGCCGGTCGACCTTGGTTCTGAGAACCTCGCCTCACCCAAGGCCCGTGATCTTGGAGCGGACGGCCGAGGAGTTCGAGGCCTACGAGGATCTTGGGGCGCCGGACAAGCGCTGGGAATCCATGGAGGATGTTGAAAAATTGGCCTTGGAATCCGATCTGGAATCCTGATTGGGGTCAGAGGTGGTTTAGCAGACGCGCAAGCCTCACGAACACGCCATTGGTCCAGCCGAAGCCGAACAAATTGCGGTAGCGTTCGGGTTTGCCGACCGTGCATTTCACGACATTGTACTTTTCCCACATGTGCCCCGTTTTCAGGAAAAGGCCCTCGTTCAGGTCGAGCCATTTTCGCATCAGCCGTTCCGCGTCTTCCTTGAAGCCGTAGTTGAGCAGGCCGCGGATCGCGATGTATTGCTGGTGCGCCCAGCCATTGGGGAAATCGTGCTGGCGGAAGGGCCGCAGAAGGCGGGTTTTATGGGAATTGGCGAGCCCGCCGTCGTATTCGAATAGCTTGAGGTTTTTTCGAACCGCCTCCGCCTCTTCCTGGGTGGCCAGTTTGGCCCACAGGGGATAGAAGGTGGCGATGGAGATGAAGCGGCTTTGGCGCTTGAGGGTGTGGATGTAGTCGAAGAAAAGCCCTTCGTCTTCGTTCCACATCAGCTGTTTCATGTGCTGTCGCCGGAGCTTGGCGCGCCGATCGAAATCCTTGGCTTTTGAGGTTTGGTGGAGAAGCCGGTAGATGTGGGCAAGGTCGGTTTCGTAGCGGTAAAGGCAGGCGTTCAGGTCAACGGGCAAATAGTCCAGGCAGTGGTCGTGAAAGCGCGAGGTCATGTCCCACCCCGATTCGTGTTCCGAGGTGGTGTGGGTCATGAAATGGTCGCAGTTGCGCGAAAGTCCGTTGTACACGAGGTGATGCTCGTCCATCCAGTAGATCGTCAGCTCCTCCTCGGCAACTTGGGCGATGGAAAGAAGCCAGGCTTTGTCTTGGGTTTTATGGAACACCTCGAGAGCCATCGAGGTGAGGAAGGGGGTTTGCGAGATACCCAAATTGTAGAATCGGTTGCGTGAGGGGATGATGCTGAATTTCTTGAAAAGAAAAGCCAAATTGTCGACCATCCCCTTGGCCAATTTGATTTTGCCGGAGTCGACCAGCCCGAGAATGATGAAATAGCTGTCCCAGTAGAATTGGTCCGTGTCAAAAAGGGTGGTGTTGGGGGATACGAACGGGTGGGGCAGGCCAATATGGATGCCGACGTCTTTGCGGGAACGGACGGTGAGTTCTTTCCAGTAGGAGTCGATGTACCGTAGGGTGGATTGATAGGGTTTGGGCATGGGCGTTGGGTCAGGAGGAAAGTCGTGGGCTGTAAATCGGACACTATCTATAACGGATACACAGGTTGCGGAAAAATGTGACAGAAAAAATTAAATTTAGTCGACTTTGGCGATATGGACGGTCTGTGTGGGGTAGGCGAAGGCGATGCCTTCCTTTTCAAAGGCCTCCTTGATGCCCAGGTTGATGGCCTGCTGGCAGTCCATGTACTGGTTGTAGTCTTGGGAATTGATGAAATAGACGACCTCGAAATCCAGGCTGGAGGCCCCGAAGGCCTTGAAGTGGGCGCGGTCCAGGTCCGCCAGCTTCTGGCGTTTGACGATGGCCTCCACAAGGGTCGGGATATTCTTGAGTTTTTCGTTGGGGGTCTCATAGGCCACGCCGAAAGGGAACGCGATTCGCCGTCGGTCCATGCGCTTGAAGTTTTGGATCCGCGTGCTGGTCAGCTCTTGGTTGGAAATGACGATTTCCTCCCCTTGGAGCGCCTGGATGCGGGTGGTCTTGAGGCCGATGCGCTTCACGGTTCCGGCGTGGCCGCCCGTCACGATGAAATCGCCGATCTCGAACGGACGGTCGAAATAGATGGAAAACGAGCTGAAAAGGTCGCCCAAAATGTGCTGGGAGGCCAGGGCGATGGCGATGCCGCCGATCCCGAGGCTCGCGGACAGGGCGGAAATGTTGATCCCGAGATTCGAGAAGATCAACAAGGTCCCCATGATCCACAAAAGAATTTTGGAGAAAAGAGCCAGTGAATAATAGGCGGTGTTCCGTTCCCAATCTTTTCTTCCCCGTCTTTTGGCTTGGATGCGAAGCAGGTATTCGATGAGATGGGAGGCGACTTTTGTGGCCCAATAGAAAAGGAGGACGATGAGCAGGGTTTTTCCGCCCAGTTCCAAATTTTTGGGCGGGTTGATGGGCTGGATGCCGATGTAGAGGGCGACCAGGATATAGAGAATCGAGGGGGTGTCCCGAAAGATCCGCACAATCTCCTCATCCAGATTGGATTTAGTCTTATCCGCCCAAATCTCAAGGCGCCTGAGCACAATGTTTCTGAAAATGGAAAAGGCGAACAGCATCCCGACGAAAAGAGCCAGGGCCTTCAGGTAGACGAACGAGGGGTTCGTGGCGGAAAGATGGCCGAGCCATCCTTGGATTGTGTTCATTCTTTTTGTTTTTTAGGTTCCTAAATCCATGTTAGGGAACGCATCATCAAAAATCAAACGGAATTCCAATGTGTGAGCGCTAAAGATAGAATAAAAGATTCGAATGGTGGCTAGGGTCGTGGCTAGCATTGTGGAAGGGGCAACAAAAAAACGCCACGATTCCAGCCACTATTCCAGCCACAATTCGAATCAGATTCCTTTTTCCTCAGTCGCCCGTAGCACCTCGATGATGGCGGTTTTCAGGTATCGCCCCTCGGGGAAAGAAAGTTTTTCCGTGTGGTCGCTCGGCTGCTCGTAGAACTCCAAAAGCCGTGTATCACGTCCGGTTCGTCCGCAGGCCATCTTGAGGATTTTTCGGAACTCCTCGGCCGACACTCGGCCCGAGCAGGAGCTGGTGACGAGGATCCCGCCCTCCTTGAGCATCCACAGGCAGCGTTGGTTGAGTTGCTGGTAGGCCTCGAGCGCCTTGTCCACGTTTCGTTCCGATTTCGCGAAGGCCGGCGGGTCGCAGATGATCAAGTCGTATTCGTTCTTGAAAGCCTTGTTCTTGAACTGTTCCAACACATCCGCTTCCAAAAATTTGAATTTCGTTTCGTCCTCGGGGTCGAAGCCGTTGAGCGCGAGGTTTTTCATGGCCATTTCCAAAGCTCTGTGCGAGGAGTCCACGGTGGTCACTTCCGCCGCGTTGCCCAGTGCCGCGTGCACGCTGAACGCGCCCGTGTACCCGAAAAGGTTCAGGACTTTCCGGTTTTTGGAAAGCGCGCCGATGCGAATGCGCGCGAGACGCTGGTCCAAAAAGAAACCCGTCTTCTGGCCCTCTAAAACATCGGCGTAAAACGAGACCCCGTTTTCCAAAAATTCGACCGGTTTTTCCACTTTGCCGTGGTGCACGTGGGCGGGGAGGTTCTTGAGCCCTTCCTGCGAGCG
The DNA here is from genome assembly GCA_964623015.1 of uncultured Candidatus Peribacteria bacterium. Classification (GTDB taxonomy): domain Bacteria; phylum Patescibacteriota; class Gracilibacteria; order UM-FILTER-43-11; family UM-FILTER-43-11; genus FEN-1329. The sequence continues at coordinate 3,007 of CAZURX010000045.1, read as the reverse complement.
GGAATCCATGTCCGACCGCTCGACGATGGTCTTGGGGTGGAAGGCCTCCTGGATGGCTTTCACGATCATTTCCTTGATCCGTTCCATGCCCGCGGTGTGGATCTGGAAAACAATCGTGTCCGCGTAGCGGTCCACAATAAGCCCAGGCATGCCGTCGGCATCCGCATGGCAGATCCGATAGCCAGTGGTTTTCGGGGGCAGATGGGGCTTTTTCTGGTTTTCCAGCCAGGTCAGTTTATTCGCAAAGTACTCCATGGTGATGGGAGTCTCGGGATCTCGGCTCAGCATCCGAACGCGGATCGAATTCTGGGGATTGATCATGCCGATGCCCAGCTTTTCGCCGTAGGACGATTCGACCGTGACCAGGTCGCCCGGCTCAGCCTTGCAGTCCGCGAGGATGGCGTTCGAGAAATTCCACGGATGCCCCG
>CAZURX010000045.1:0-2569 GCA_964623015.1 uncultured Candidatus Peribacteria bacterium | reverse complement strand
GGGTATTCCTTGGCGGGTTTGAGTTTGACGGTGGACGGAGTAGTCATAGGTAAGTTTGGATTAGTCGTATGGGGAGCATATCAGACGAAAGGGGATAGGGAAAGCAAAAGATGATTATATAATTATTATTGGGAATAGGAAATGGAGATTGGATATTCCCATGTGAGTCTGAAGAACGTGAATTTAGAAATTCACGTTGAAGAACCTTGTTTTCAGAGAGAAAAAATGGTAAAATAAATAGATTAAATCTATCTATGGAAAACCACTCAATCGTCTATTATCAACGGTCTCCGGACGAAACCTTCAAGGCCCTAAACACCCAAAAAGAGGGTTTGGACGACTTGGAGGTTAGGAATCGCCTTGGCATGTATGGCCCCAACAAGCTGCTTGAGGTTGGGAGGGAGTCACTTTTCATGAAAATGCTTCATCAGCTGAAGGATCTGATGGTGATCGTCTTGATCGTGGCTGGGCTTCTCTCCGCCTACATGGCCGACTATAACAGCGCAATCGTTCTTTTCCTGATTGTGGTGATCAATGCCTGTATCGGGTTTTTCCAGGAATACAAGGCCGAGAAGATCATGAATGCGCTCCGCCTGATGATCCATCCCAAGGCGAAGGTGATCCGAAAGGGGCAGGAGGTGGAGGTGAAAAGCGACGAGTTGGTCCCCGGAGACATTGTGAAGCTCGAGGAGGGTGATGCGGTGCCTGCGGATATCCGAGTTTTTGAGCACCACAAGCTTTCAACCAACGACTTCGCCCTCACTGGTGAATCGAACCCCACCCGAAAGTTCGCTCATGCCATCCCGGGAACTGTTTCACTAGGCGACCGCAACAACATCGCCTTCATGGGAACCACCGTGGCCACGGGCAACGGTCTTGGGGTGGTGGTCGGCACGGGAATGACGACCGAGATCGGCCGGATCGCCCACTTGAGCCAGACCACCAAAACGGAGCTTTCCCCCTTGCAGCGGGAGCTCAACAACGTGGCGTGGAGGCTGACGCTCATCACCCTCGTCATCGCCGCCATCATGCTGATGATTGCGCTGGGGGTTCATTTCACCCTCCGCGAGGCGTTCATTTTTGCGGTCGGTATCGCCTCGTGCATGGTTCCGCAGGGTTTGCCCTCCGAAGTCTCGGTGGCCCTGTCCCTCGCCGCCAGCCGTCTGGCCGCCAAAAAGGCGGTGGTCAAAAAGCTTTCGGCCGTCGAGACCTTGGGCGCCACGCACATCATCTGCACCGATAAGACGGGCACCCTGACCAAGAATGAGATGACCGTGCAGAAACTATGGATTGGGGGAAGGGGGTTGGAGGTGACTGGCACTGGATACGAGCCGAAGGGTGATACGCGGGATGAGGCGGGGCGCCCCATCGGCCTTGAGGCCTACAGACTCTTTTTTGAGACGGGTGTTTTGGCTTCCAACGCCCGTGTGAGCCCGCCGGACAACGATCATCCCAATTGGTATTCGATCGGCGATCCCACCGAGGCCGCCTTGATCACCTTGGGCGAAAAGATGGGGCTTGATCCCCAGGCGATGGACAAGGATTTCCCTGAGTTGAAGGAATACCCATTCGACGCCGTCCGCAAGAGAATGTCCTCGGTTCGAAGGCGAGATGGGAAAACGATTCTCTATGTCAAAGGTGCCCACGTGACCATGTTAGAGCGTTGCACGCGCATTTGGGATGGAAAAACGGAGCGCCCCATCACCGATGGGGACCGAGCGGCAATAAAGCAGAAAAATGACGAATTAGCCTCTCAGGCCCTGCGGAACATCGCCTTCGCTTATCGAAATCTAGATCATTTTTCCGAGGCAATGTCGATGGAGGAGGCTGAAAATGATCTGGTCTTCTTGGGTCTTGCCTCCATGATCGATCCCCCCAGGGATGAGGTGAAAGACGCCATGGAGATGGCAGCCAAGGCGCACATCCGCGTGATCATCGTAACAGGCGACTACGCGCTCACGGCCCAGGCCATCGCCAAACGGATCAAGATGGGTGGCTCCGAGGCAGCAGGGGAGATCGCCGTGGTCACGGGCAAGGAATTGGCCTCGCTCTCGGACATCGCGCTTTTGCAGAAGCTCATCCACACCAACCTGATTTTTGCGCGGACTTCTCCCGAGGACAAACTGCGAATCGTCAACCTCCTCAAAAAGGCGGGTGAGATCGTGGCTGTGACGGGCGACGGCGTGAATGATGCCCCGGCGCTCAAGCGCGCCGACATCGGCGTGGCCATGGGCAAGACGGGCACCGAGGTGGCCAAGGATTCCGCGGAGATCGTGCTCTTGGACGATAGTTTCGCTACCTTGGTCTCGGCGGTGAAAGAGGGCAGGGTTATTTTCCGCAACATCACCAAGGCGATCCGATCCAACATCACCACGAACACGGGTGAGTTGACCATCGTTTTGTTGAGTTTGGCGGCATCCGCCTTCTTTAATCTGCCACTCGCCATTCTGACCCTGCAAATTCTTTCCATCGACATGGTGGGGCAGATCTTGCCCCTCACGTTCCTAACGTGGGAACCCGCCGAGAAAGGAATCATGACGCATGCGCCACGAAACCCCGAGGATCATAT
>CAZURX010000044.1:3163-7894 GCA_964623015.1 uncultured Candidatus Peribacteria bacterium | reverse complement strand
GGCTAGAGGATAACAAAAAAACGGCTCTTCACCCACAGCTAGGGGTTACAGTGTCTCTTCGCTATCGACGAGGAAGGTGCCTTTGGCGATAGATCAGGCCAGGAAATACGGCTGTCGCATTCCAGATCCTCCCGAGACGCCGTGGCTCTCGAACAAGCCTCCAGACCCATTCCAAGCCCGCCTTTTGCATCCAGTGGGGGGCGCGTGGAATATGACCGGCATGAAAATCGAACGCTCCACCGACGCCAATGGCCACTCGCACCGATGGCAAACGGGACAAATTCCTTCGGATCCAAAACTCCTGGGCCGGACTTCCGTAGGCCACGAAAAGGATATTGGGGTGGGCCAACTGGATACGGCGAATGATTTCTTCTTCGTCTTCGGTTTTTGGGGAACCCGAAAAGGATCCGACAAACTTGGCGTGGGGATAGGCCAAGGATAAATTCCGTGATGCCTGCTCAGCGACCCCCTCGGCTGCCCCCAAAAGAAAAAGGGTCCAGTCCTTTCGCTGGGAAGCCTCGACGATCCGCTTCATCAGATCGGTGCCAGTCACCCTTTCGCGGAGGGGTTCTCGGATTCGGCCAGGATTGAAAAGAATGGAAAAAAGCGAAGAGGCCCACCGAAAACGGGAAAAGGCGCTTGGAGATGATGTCGGGACTTGGAGATAGTGGGCAGCCCAAAGGACGCCAATGCCGTCGGGCGTTCGCAGCGCGGCGTTTCGCAGCACATCGGCAAAGGCCTGGTCGCGGGAGGCCCGGATCAGCATCTCGGGGTTCACGGTGACGATTTGAGCCTGTTGGCCAGAACGGACTGAGCGGTCGATCACCTCCAAAACATCATCGGTGGTGACGCTATCGATTGGAATACCAGCGATCTCAATTGGTTTATGCATTACTACCTATATTATTGGCTTTTGGGCAAGGAAACGGAGGGGTCATGGCCATCATGTCAATCGCTGTAATCACAGTTTACGGACAACAAGGCAAAGGTTGAAAGACTGCCAAAATTTTACCCGAGATCCCTTGCGCGTGAAATAAAAATCTTCAATGGTCCATTCGGTTTTGGGGAAATGCCGCAAAAGCTCATTGGGCAAAAAGGCATGGTAGTAGCGCTTGAGCGGAAAATTCCCCCAGGCGATCCAAAGGTCGTTCCAGGCGCATTGGAATCCAAGATGAAGGAGGAACGAAAGAAGCGACTGGGCCCAAGCCTTGGCGTATCTCCACTGGAAAAGGTTCCAAACGGTCAAAACCAGGACACCGCGATCCTTGAGGACGCGATGGATCTGGCGGACGGACTTGGCGCGAAGCGCCTTGCCGGGAATATGGTGAAAGGCGGCCACGCTGAACACGACATCAAAACATCGGTCGGGAAGCTCTAGGTCGACCATGTCGCACAGCTGGAACTCGGCCTCCGGAAAACGGCGCTTGGCCTTCTCGATGAGCGCGGAATTGTTGTCCACGCCCAGGTAGTCGACGGATTTGGCCTTCAGGACTTCAAAAAGACGTCCGTTTCCGCAACCAAGATCCAAAACTTTGTCGCCGGAACGGATATAGCGGGAAAAACTTTCAAACTCGGGCCAAGGTCGCACGCGCGTCTGGTCGAATTCGCCGGCGATGGCGCCATAGGATTCCACAACCCCCTGCCGAATTTGGTCCGCTGTTTTTTTGCGCATGGTGAATAGTCGTCCATCAGTATATATCAGATGAGGGGGTTCGTCTTGGAATCCTGAAGCTCTTGGGATCTTAGTGGATCGTGGAACCTATATAGAAGAACGGCAACATGACTGCAAGCAAGATGGAGCCGACGAGCAGGGCGACCATGAAGATCATCAACGGCTCGATCATGGTCGAAAGGTTCTTCAGGGTGTAGTCCACGCTCTTGTGGTAGTTCTCGCGGACCTTGGTGAGCATCTTTGCCAAATTGCCCGTGACCTCGCCAATGTGCATCATTTGGGCGACCTGCAACGGAAAAAGCGAATTGTGCTCGAATTTCTGGGCCTTGATATCCTTGAGTCCCATCATTTCGCTCACATTCTTCCCCAAAATGATTCCGTGGCGGATATCCGCCAACCCCTTTCGGTAATGCAGGCTATCAAGGGTTTTTTCGGTGATTTCGAAGGCGTTGCTGATGAGCACGCCGCTCTCCAAAAGCATACCCAGGTTCGAGGCCAAGATCATGATGTTCTTTTCCTGGGAGATGCGGCCGAACATGGGAAGGCTGGAAATCAGGCTTTCAAGGGCCCTATTGCCTGGAGGTGTTTGGGCGGTAAAGTCCCAAAACAGGAATAATCCAAGGGCCAGGGAACCAAAAAGGATCGGGTAGTTGAGCGACACAAAGTCGCTCACGTCGATCACTTTTTGGGTCAAGGTCGGAAGTTTGGCGTTGGATTGCTCGTAAAGTTTGCTGACCTTGGGAATCACGAACACCAGCATGCCGGTCACCATGATCAGGGCCAATCCCATGACCACAACCGGGTAAAACATGGCGCCCTTGATCTTGCGCAAAAAATCCTGCTGGTTCTCAAGGTCTTCGGCCATTCGGGAAAAGACGGTCTTCAGGTTTCCGCTTTTCTCGCCCGCTTCGACAAGCGCGGCCTGCATGGGGGAAAAGGCGCGAGGGAACAGGCTCATGGTGTCGGCCAGCGTCATGCCGCCATTGATCCGATGGATGATCTCGGCATAGAGGCGTTTGTGTCCCTTGGCTTTGGCCTGGGCCTGCAATAGGGAAAGGGAGTCGATCAAATTCACGCCGGAGCCGACCAGGGTCGCCATTTGGTCGAAAAAATAAAGGCGGTCCCGATGGCTCAGGCTGGTCAATTTGAGGGAAAGGGGCAATTTTTCCGAAAGGGTCACCTTGGCGGGAACCAAAATGGATCCCAGCGCCTTGGGCTCGTCCGCGGAAACGTCTTTATGCGAAAATCGGCCAAAAAACAGCTCTAAATCCAATTTCCAATCCGATATTTTCTCGCTAAGTGCGCTCATGAAAGGGGTTTACTGAAGAGTAATCGACTCTCGGACATCGCTATCGCCGACATCAATGATAAGTGTGTCCGTCGGACTGTCGTCATTCTTAAAAAAACGTTTTCGGCCGTAAGGGGAACGAATTTCCGCCTTTGACCCTGCACTTTGCAAAATAGATAGCCCGCTCTGTTCATTGTCTCGTTTCAAGTTGAAATGGACAAAACGGATGACCGGAGAAACCTGGTCGCCGGTGGTCAGTTGGAAGTTCCATTCCACATCCTTGGACTCCATGAAATCTACGCATTCCTTTGTGGGGAATGATCCCACAATGGGTTGAACCTGCAGCACTTCACCCTCTCCGTCTTTTTTTGTCAGATTTCCGGCCTCGGAAATATTGATTTGGTACCCCTCTTCGCAAATTAGGCTTGGGGAAAGGCTAAGAGTTTCAGTGGCCTCCGGCAACCATTCCTCAACCACCAGATAATCGGATAAAAAATGGATTACTGCCTTGTCGAAATCACCCCTAAGAATCTTCAATTCCTCCTGTTTCACGACATCGGAAATGTAACCCGCGGCCTCCTTTGCCCGAAGCGTATTGCCCAAGTAGCCAAAACCGATCACCGAGGAAACGGAAAGGATGGACACGATGCTGACCACCACAAGCAGCTCCACCAACGAAAAACCACCGTGAGTAGGATTATTAGGATGATTAAGATTATTACGATGATTGGGATTTTTCTGAGACTCAATAAGACGGAATACCAAAAAACCAGCTTTGTTGATCAGTTCCAATAATATGTCATGCTCAGTCTGACTGATGTAGTCTAACTCAACCGCCAAGTCTGTTTGACTGTCTATCTCGGCCAAGGAGCTATGGGCAATTTCAAAAAAATGAATTTTTTCCTGTTGCCCTTTTCTCTGGTTTCCCTCGGCAATATTTGACATCACTGAAACTGCGGCACGCCTCATCTGGGAAGTGAGCCCATAAATTTCCTCTTTGGGAAATTTTTTTGTTAATCGGTAAACCTCCAATGTCAGCTTTTTGGCCGCCTGCCATGCTATCACTCGCCTAAATGTGCCTTGGTATTGATTCAATTTTTTTTCGTAATAATCCTAATCATCGTAATCATCGCAATAATCCTACTCAGGTCATCACCCTCAACGCCTCCTCAATCGTGATATCGCCGGTCACCGCCTTGTACAAAGCGTCTTTGCGAAGCGGAATCATCCCCTCTTTCATGGCCTGTTTCTCAATTTCCTGGTCGGATTTTCCGGCGACGATCATCTCCTCGATGGCTGGCGACATCTCCAAGACCTCGAAAAGGCCGATACGTCCTTTGTAGCCCGTGTTATTGCAGTGCTCGCATCCTTTCGCCTTGTAGAAAAAAGAGTTGGCGGGGTCGATTCCGACCTCGGTCTTGATCAGCTCGTGATAGGTTTTGGGTATTTTGTACTGCTCGCGGCAAAAATTGCAGATCTTGCGGGAGAGGCGTTGCGAGATGATCAGCTTCACGGCCGCGGTGATGAGAAAGCGGTCGATTTCCATGTTGAGCAAACGGGTGATGGTGCCGACCGCGGTGTTGGTGTGAAGGGTGGAGAAGACCAAATGGCCCGTGAGCGCGGATTCAATGCCCAACGAAGCGGTTTTCTGGTCGCGGATTTCACCCACCATGATGATGTCGGGATCCTGGCGGACAAGGGTGCGCAGGCCATCGGAAAAATCGAAGCCGATATCCGTGTTGATCTGGGTCTGGGTGGCGTTCGGAATTTT
>CAZURX010000044.1:0-3153 GCA_964623015.1 uncultured Candidatus Peribacteria bacterium | reverse complement strand
CGATCGGATCCTCCAGGGTTGAAATGTTCATCTTGGTCCCGTCTAAGGTCGATATCATGGAAAACAGCGAGGTGGATTTGCCGCTTCCGGTGGGACCCACAGCCAAAATCATGCCATAGGAGGCTGTCAAATGCTTCTGCACCTTCATCAAAATGTTGGGCAGCATGCCCAAATCGGACAAGCTCACCAAGTGGGCATTTTTTTCCAAAAGACGGATAACCACTTTCTCTCCAAAATTGCAAGGCAGGACAGAGACGCGCAAGTCGACCTCCTTGTCATCCAAGGCAAAGGCGCTCTTGCCGTCCTGGGGAAGGCGGTGCTCGTCGATCTTCAAGCCCGAGATGATCTTGATGCGCGCCACAACGGGGTGGTGGTAAGGCTTCTCGAATTCCTTGTGCAGGATCATCTGGCCGTCGATGCGGAAATACACCAAAAACTTGTCCTCCAGTGGCTTGAAATGGATGTCGCTGGAATGGCGCTTGATGGCCTCGGTGAAAATCTCATCGAGAACCTCGGGGACCTTGTCCTCTTCGAACCCTCCCGCGATCAGGAGATCTCCCTCTTTTTGAAGTGTGTCCAGCAGGGCCATCGAATGCGTTAGTAAAATAAATCTTAATATTATAGCAAAAAACGGCCCAAAAAGCAATGGCCTAATGTCTCTGAAAAAGAATTGTCCTAGCCCAGGCAATTTGTGCTAAGATTGGCTCAAGCGGAAAAACCCAAATGAAAAATCTTAATCATCGCAATAATCTTAATCATCCTAATAATCCTACCCACGGTGGTTTTTCCATCATTGAACTGGTTTTCGCCATGATGTTCCTGACCATCATCATTTTGGGGGTGGTGAGCCTGCAAACCAGCAACCTGGGCATGATGAATGGCCAAAAAAACCAAATCCAGGCCCATTTTTTGGCGATCCAAGGGGCACAGATCGCAAAAGCGATTGGGCTTTCGTCATTGCCCGATTGTGACTCGGTTTGTAGTCGAAAAATAAAACTCGATGCAGATATCTATAGTCTAGAAGAAATTGGGGCATCTACAGAGGAAATTGAGGTAGGAAATCAGATATTTAATAGAACAATCCAAATTCTAAAACCTGGCCCCGGCATGCCCGATTCAGCAAAAGTGGCGAGCATTGTGGAATGGGAAGACTCGACTGGCGATCATAGCCTTTCCGACAATTCCCATGTTCAAGCCGACCTGATTGTTTTTAAACTAAATTGATTGAGGAACCGCAATTATCACAATCACAGTCATCAGTTCAATCACTTTAATCACAGTTCAGACTGTGGTTTTACTCTCGTCGAGCTCATCGTTTCCATGGCCATCGCCGGCGTTTTGATGGTCGGCCTCAGCACTTTTTTCGCCTCGACCTTCCACAACCTGTTTCAGGCGCAGGCCGAAAACGCGGGCGTGGAAAGACACGCTGCGGTCAACCAGCTGTTGGCGGACAAAAGGAGCCCGGTTAAAACCTTGGTTTTGTTTGATCCAGGGAACCCGACATCCGTTTTGACCTTCAACCAAAACACAAAAAATCAATTGCCCTTCACCCTGATATCGCAAGTCGAAACGGACCCTGATGGAGATGGGACAAATGAAAAATATGTGATGTTCAAGGACATGCTCCCATTCAACAAAATCGTCAAAATCAATGAACTTGCCCAAGCCTATGGGGATTCGGGAAGCGGACAAATCAAAAATGCGACAGGCACTCCCCCTTCTTTCCGAAATACAATCAAATACAAAAACGCTGAAAACAATGAGATAATTGTCAAAAATTTTGCTGGCTTTACAAAGGCTGTTGAAGGACCTACCGGTTATTTCTATGTTTCGGTGCCAGACAAAAATTTGATTCTAAAATGCGAAATGGGGTCATCGGATTTTTGCTCAAATTTTGGCGACTTTTCATCAATCAACGGCTTAGAAATGCCAATGGATATAGAAAAGGGTAAAAACAGAGATGGAGATGATGCTCTTTTTATTTCAGATTCCGGAAATAATCGAATCCTCCAATACAATCTCACGGGGGCAAGTATCGGACTGAATCCAAATCCATTAGCAACTGGCCTTTCCTTTCCGACGGGCCTGGCCTACTACGAAAAAACAATCGGGCTTAAAACCTATCGCTATTTGTTCGTCGCGGATACCTTCAATCATAAAATTCGCAGAATTAATCTTATGGAGGATGAAACGATTCCCGTTGTGGTCGGTGAAGGCGACAGCGATACCTGCGAAAAAACCGCAAAATACTGCAAGCTGAACCTGCCAACGGGCCTTTTTGCGGACACCGGAAATGGCGCCCTCTACATCGCCGACAGCGGAAACAACCGCGTGCTGAAGATGTCGGACCCTGGAACGCCAACCTCGATCAAGTTTGAATTCGCGCTCCCCCAAAACTATGCCCTGGATCGGATAGAGTTGGACAGCGATGCGTGGTCGGGGGGTGTCTACGACAATGCCGAAAGCAACCTGATCGGCAACGAAACGCATTATGATTCGGGGACAAAAACTTTCTTGAACCCGGATCGATTGACGGTTTTCTCATCGGACGAATGTCCATCGACAGGTAGCAGTCTATATGTGAATGAGGACATTTCGGGCATGAGTTTGGCCAGTGGTGACAAGTTGAAAATCGGTTCATCGGTGGTCGTCTTCTCGAGCAACGAGCAAAAAAATTGCAAAGGTCCGGGGGAGGATGTGCCAGATTTGTTCAAAACAAGAATTATATTATCGGATTCATCGATGCCAGCCATAACCGGAGGGACTGTGGCTTACTTCGCCAACCCTACCGATGTGGTCCTCCAAATCAAATCCGACGCGGGAAAGGATATTACATGGACGAAGTCTGGCTTTTTGACCACCGAAATCAGGACCTATGATATTGCGTCGGGGCTGGTCAAAACCAGCTACCAAACCACCCGTGTGGGCGATGGGATTTTGGGCACTGAGGAGGATGGCATCCAAGTGATAGCGGAAGAGGACTGGGTATTGAACGAATCGGGGATCAAAAAAACATTTTCCCCTGCTGTCGCATTCCCGACGGGGGTTTCAAATGCCTATTTTGCCAACACAATCGGGAAAAAAATAGTTAAACGATCAAATGGAGATGAAGTCGAATTGACGCCCTTTCCAGCGGCTGCCGACTTCGCCTCA
>CAZURX010000043.1:0-7954 GCA_964623015.1 uncultured Candidatus Peribacteria bacterium | reverse complement strand
TGTATCATTTTGCGGAATACAATGTGGATTTGAAAATGAAGCCCGCGTGCAAGGAATGTCTTTTCAAGGCCATGGATCAATTGTATGAATCCCGGTTCATAGTGAAGCTATTGAGTTTTACCATGTATTACAATCCATCGGACAAGGATGGGGAAAATGAGCTTCAAGAGGTGCTTGTGGTTATTCGTCTGTATCTGAAATGATTTTCATCTTGAGTTAATGGAAAAGAATTGGTATAATAGAAGAGTAAGTTTATTTGACAAATAATAAATTTATTTATTTATATCTTAATAAAAACAAACCTATGTTTTTAAAAAGCAAAAAGGGGTTCACCCTCATTGAGCTCCTCATTGTGATCGGCATCATTTCCATTCTTGCCGGTATCGTTTTGGTGGCCGTCAACCCTGCCCAGCAGTTCGGCAAGGCCAACGACTCCGAGCGCAAATCCGAGATCAGCTCGATCTTGAGCGCCATTTATCAATACCAAACATCCCCCACGGTTCGCGGCGCTTTGCCCCGATGCCTATTAAACGGTGCCGCTGCGGATATCCCCGCCTGCGGAGTGAATTTTGCGGGCGCCCTCCAATTGGGCACAACGGTGGACGCGTCTCATTACGACTGTTCCACCACGCTGGTTCCCTCCTATCTGCGCGAAATGCCCATAGATCCGTCTAGCACCTACAGTGCGACTGACACGGGTTACTATGTCTGCAAGCAGACCGTCGGCACGATCGAGCGTGTGTACGTGATCGCCGCTGGCACCGAGGTGTTCACAGACGATGGTGGTTGCGCGGTCCCAGCGGGTCCTGCCAACGCCGGAGATCCCGCCATGTGCGTGAGTGGCTAATTGCCTTTCAGTTCAGCTGAAAATCAAACTCCGCCCCGAAAGGGGCGGAGTTTTTTGCTGATTAATTAAAAGTATTGTCAGGGTTATTAAGGTGCTGGAATCCATGACAATGGGCATTGTCAGGGCTTCTTAGCTTTTGGGTTTATTTTTTATGTTTTTTTTGCCCTCGCCGGGCGGGCGGGGGCTTTTCACCGCCGAAAAGCCCCCGGAAAAGGCGCCCGGGGGTTCATGACGCAATCGCAGCGAAGAACCTTGCCCCAGCCGCGTTCCGCGCATTCACCCCCCGGTCCCCCCGATGCCAAGAATCCGACGGTTATTGGCTGAGATTTCACCTGCAACACGCAGGATTTGGAAAAGCCCCCTCCCGCCCTTGGATGCACAGCGAATGATGAGGGGCAAGAAACGGGTCCGGGGCGAAGCGGTCATGGAAACGCCCGATGAGCGGTCCCATGTCGGGTTTGAGTCCGCGCAGCCCCGGCGGGTTTTCTCGGGGGTCTTTTGACCGCGCAAAAGACCCCTGCCGGTCGCGGCGAGCGACATTTGACGCAACAACGTTGGGGGAATGCCGACTTGCCGGGATGAGGGCGGTGTCATTGAGATAAATTGCCCATCAACCTATATCCCGCACAATGCCCATTTTGCAAGTTAGCTCAATTTCTTCTCCACAATCCCCCAAATGGTATCCGCGATCTCCGCGATGCTCCTGGAGGCGTCGATCAGATGGAAATTGGAGTAGGTGGCCGAGATTGCCTCGTAGGTTTTCCAGATGCTCTTCAGTTTCTCCTCTTTTTCGAAAAGCTCAATGGGCTGTCCGCGGCTTTCGATCCGCTTGATGCATTCGGCGGGGTCCAACTTGAACAAGAAGGTGAGGTCAGGCAGGGGATAGAGGCGATTCAATTGCTTGAGCCACTCCACATCGGGCACTGCCAACGATCCGAAGGCGATGGTCGAGAAGAGGTATCGGTCGCTGATGACGATCTGCCCTTTGTTAAGGGCGGGCAGGATCTCGTCTTTCAGGTGCTCGGCCCTGTCTGCGCTGAACAGGAGCTGGAGCGCCTCGGGTGAGGCCTGCCACTTGTGCTGGAGCACGTCGCGGATCATCCGGCCGATGGGATTGGAGGCTGTGGGCTCTTTGGTGACAAAGGCGGGATGCCCCGTCCGCTCTAGCCGCTCGACCAGCAGTTTGGCCTGGGTCGAGGAGCCGGAGCCGTCGAGTCCTTCAAAGGCGATGAACATGGTGAATGGTTATCGGATTCTGGTGACAATATACCCCAAAATAGCGATAAGCAGTAAGCGTTAAGCGCCAAGCGTTTTGTATGGCTTGCGGCATATCGCTTATCGCTTACCGCTTGGTTTGGTATAATCGTTGGGCAAGTTAATCCGTTTCCCATGAAAAAAGCAATTGGTGTCTTGATAACCCTGTTCCTTGTGTTCTCCCTTTCGGCCTGTGGCAAGAATCCCCCCAGCCTTGCGGATCGGGTGGGGCAGGACAATTCGGGCGGGGACAATCTGGAATCCTACACGGGGGTCATAGAACCCATCGAGATCAGCCTGTATCAGGAGGGTACTCATCGGATCAAGACGGAGGATGGCGAAACCGTGGTGATCCAAAGCCCCACCATCAATTTGACGAGCTATGTGGGCAAAAAGGTGACCATCAGGGGTTCCATGCGAAAGCTGGCCCACAACACCGAGGAGGTCTTCACGGTGGATGAGGCTCGGGTCGCGGAGGGGGAGGCCGGAGGGGGTGTCGATTATTCAAGCGCCAAATGGGGATTTTCGTTTCAATACCCATCCAATTGGGAGCTTTCCGAGAGTGGCGATGGGATAGGGTTGAGGTCTAATGGGGCCGAGATGGTCAAGATCATGGTCTCGAATTTGGATACGCCCCTGGACGATTACGTGGCCGCGCACGAGGTGGAGGATGGGGCGCTTGTGACCGTGGGGGGGCAGCGCTCGTATCGGTACACCGAGGTTTCCGAAATCCGCCTCTATGTGCCCAATCCGTCGAAAAAAAGGGTGTATCGCATCAAGTTTGCGGGAGGCGAGTCCAATCAATCCGCCTTTTACGCCTTGCTGGAAAGCTTTGGCGTCCTGGAGGGGAAGGCGATGGAGGGCGACAAATGCGGAGGGGTGCAGAATTTGTCCTGCGCCGAAGGGTTTCGGTGCGAACTTTCCGGCGCAGAGGACGACGCCGAGGGGGTCTGTATGTCCGTCGAGGACGCAATGGTCGGGGCGGATTGCCCGTTTGTGCCCAAGCCCACGGATTGCGTGGACATCAAGCCAAAATCCATGAATCTGAATGGTTGCCCCACCAGTTATGTGTGCGCGGACAAGGCCTTGGGGGAAAGCCCGGAACCTGTTTCTGAGTCGTCCAGGCCGACCACTTCCGTGGACGCGGTGTTGGCTGCGTTCCACGCGGCGCAAAGCGGGCTGCTTCCGGCGGGCGCCGAGATCCAGCAGTTCGAAATCGTTTCGGAACAGGATTTGTTGGGCGTGGTTTATGCGCTGGAGGACAAGAAATACAAGGTTCTTTACAGCACCGATTCCTTGGGCGGGGGCATTGAGTTCAGGCGACTCGCCTCCTATCAGGAGGGCGATGGGCGCGATTGGGTGCTTAGCGACGGGAAGGAGGTGAAAATCACGTTTGACAAGAAAATCATCAAGCCTGGGGCCGAGCTCTCCGCCCCTCAGATCGTGGACAAGGATTTTCGGCTGTACGAGAATCTGATCAAGGGTTTTTCCATCCAATACCCCAAGGATTGGTATTACCGAAGTTTTGGGGCGGTGGAGGGGAAGGTTTGGGCCGTGGGCTTTTCGGACAAGCCGTTTGAGCGCTACGACGACATCGTCGTCTATCTGGTGATCGACAAAGGCGAAAGCGCCGGCAAGGCCGAGATCAAGGGCGATCGCTACCGCATCGAGAAGCCGCGCGATTCCACCACCCATTTTGTGGTCAACGGCCCCCTGGGGATGAAGGATCGGTTGGACGCGATGGCGGAGACGCTGGCGCAATACTAGTGATAAGTGACAAGTGATACGTGATAAGTGCGGAAAAGTTTGAGACCAATACTTATCACTTATCACTTTTATCACTTATCACTTACAATAAATTGCATTTCCTATCTCAGAGTGATAGTCTAATCACGTTTTTTTCATAATCTCAATCAATGCGTCTAGCGGAAATCGCCAAGGAACTTCGAATCACGACCCAGGAGCTGAGGCACGAGCTTCAGAAGACCAATTTTGGCGTGGGGGCCGCCGCGCACGAGGTGGACGATGGCTTGGGAAAGGGGATTCTCCGTTATCTCAAGGGCAAGGTGAAGCCCACGCTGACTCATAAGCGAGTCGCGGTTATTTTTAAGGATGGCAAGGAGGAGCCCAAAACGGAGAAGCCCAAAAAGCCACGTGCGCCCCGAAAAAAGGCCGAGAAGAAGGAAGAGGCTGGAAAAGTTTCCGAAGGGGCCAAGGAAGAGTCGCAGCCTTCGGCCAAGCCTGAAACAGCGCCGACCCACGCCCGTGGAGAGGTGCCCAAGTCGGTGCCTTCCGCCACTCCGCCCACCGCGCAAATTTCCGTCAACCGCCGCATCGAGGTGGCCACGGCGCAGGGCAAATTGGATTATTTCCCGAAGACATTCTACAAGCCCAAGGGCAAGCGACAGGGCAAGCAGGTGAAGACGGCCGAGGACCAGATTTTGACCATGATGCGCCATCCGCACACGGGCCGAAAGGTCAAGGTGGCGCGCGTCACCTACGACACGGGCGAAAACGAGGGGGTGGTGGCCGAGGAGATCGCCATCGAGAGGCAAATGGATCGCGAGAAGTTCCGAGAGCAAAAGAAGGGCCGCGCCATCAGCAACAAGCGGGTCACCAAGGCCCAGCCGCAGATCAAGCCGAAGACGGGCGTCGTCGAGATTCCCGCCACAGTCACGGTGAAGGAGTTTTCCGAAAAGGCCGGCTTGCCCGTGGCCAGCGTCATCGCCACCCTGTTCAAGAACGGCATCATGGCCACCATCAACGAGCGGCTCGATTACGAGACCGCGGCCGTGGTCGCGGCCGATTTGGGGGTGGAGGTGAAGATGAAGGAGCGCGTGGCCACGTCCGAAGAGTTGTTGGCCGGCGACTTGAAGGCGCTTTTGAAGGAGGAGGACAGTTCCGTCCTCAAGCCCAGGCCTCCGATTGTCACGGTCATGGGCCATGTGGACCATGGGAAAACCAAGATTTTGGACGCGATCCGCCACACCAATGTCATCGAGGGGGAGTCGGGCGGGATCACCCAGCACATCGGGGCCTATCAGGTGGAAAAGAACGGCCAGCTCATCACGTTTTTGGACACGCCCGGTCATGAGGCGTTCGCCTCCATGCGAGCCCGTGGCGCCAAGGTCACCGACATTGTCATCCTGGTGGTCGCGGCAGACGAGGGGGTCAAGCCCCAGACCGTCGAGGCCATCAACCACGCCAAGGAGGCGGGCGTCCCGATCATTGTGGCCATCAACAAGATGGACAAGCCGGGAGCCAACCCCGACAAGGTGAAGGGGGAATTGACGGAGTATGGTCTGCAGTCCGAGGATTGGGGAGGCCAAAACATCATGGTGCCGGTTTCCGCGCTCAAGGGCACGGGGATCGACAAGTTGCTCGAGATGGTGCTTTTGGTCGCGGAAATGGAAAACCTGAAGGCCAATCCCAAGCGCATGGCGGTGGGGACCGTGGTCGAGGCGCATTTGGATGCTTCGCTCGGCCCTGTGGCCACCATTTTGGTCAACACCGGCACCCTGCACGCGGGGGATTCCCTGGTGGTGGGCACCACGCTCGGCCGCGTGAAAACCATGAAGGATTATCGGGGAAAGAGCCTGAAATCCATTTTGCCCTCAGGCGCCGCTCAGATTTCGGGTTTGGACACGGTTCCGAAGGCCGGGGAGATCGTTCAGGCATTCAAGAGTTCGTCCATGGCCAAGGCTCGTCTCGAAAAGGTTTTGGAGCTCCAGCGTCAGCAGGAGGAGGAGTCGGGTGGGTCCATGGTGGATCGCATCGTTTCCCAGATCAGCTCCGGCGAAATGAAGTTCCTGAAGCTGGTGCTCAAGGCGGACGTGAAGGGTTCGCTGGAGGCCATTTTGCAGGCATTGGGCAAAATCAAGGGGCACGATGTGGCCGTGAAAGTCATTCATTACGGCGTGGGCAACATCACGGGGACGGACGTGGCCATGGCCGCGGCCAGCCAGGCGCTCATCATCGGTTTCCATGTGGACGCCGGCGCGCACGTGAAGCGGTTGGCGGAGATGGACAAGGTCCACATCAAGCTCTACACCGTCATCTACCATCTCATCGAGGACATCAAGGCCTACCTTTCCGGCATGCTCGAGCCCGAGATCACCGTGGTCGAATTGGGCCAAATGGAAGTCATCCAGATATTCCTGGACAAGAAGTCATGGGTCATCGCCGGTTGCCGTGTGACCGAGGGGAAGGTGGAGAAGGGCGCCATGATCCGCGTCAGGCGGAACGGCGAGCTTTTGTTCGAGACCCAGCTGGAGTCGCTCAAGGTGGTCAAGCAGGATGTCCGCGAGCTCGACAAGGGGTCCGAATGCGGCATCCGCATCAAGACCTACAAGCCGATCCAGGTCGGGGACACGCTCGAGGTGTACCGCATCGACAAGAAGGAGCGAACGCTGTGATTCTCGAAACTCGAAATTCGCTTTCCTCGCCCCTGTGGCGACATCTTCGAAATCCGAAAAAATCCCAAATTCCAATGCCGAAAATCCAAAACTGACTCGCTCGAAAACCAGTCAGACTATCTGATAATGGCGTGACATTTTGAGTTTTTTGGATTTTGGAATTTCGTATTTCGTGCTTTTCCCGTTCTCCGTAGCACTACGAAGGATGAATCGAATTTTGAGGATTCGGTGATTCGGATTTATTGTTATTGACAAAATATAATAATAATGTACAATAAACAACCTTATCATCGTTTTTTATCTATGGCTAATCCTCATTTTAGGGGTTTGGAGGCTCCGTCAGCGATGGCTTGCGAGTCGCGCGATCGAAAAAATTTTGTCTCTCGTCGGCGCATGGGATTGAAATCCATTTTGCTCTCTTGTTTGCTGGGAATTGGTGCCTGCGCGACCAGCGCGCGCCTTTCGGGCCAGGCCTCGGTTGCAAATAGTGTGGGGGCAGGTGATGAAGAAAAACCCAGCCAGGATCCAAAACAAAAAGTTCAAAAGGATCAGCCGAGTTTGCAGCCTCAGCCAAAGTCGAAACAGAAGGATAGGGAGAATCATTCGCCTTCAGATCGGAGTAATTTAAAAAAAGACTGCATGGACTTGGATTATAATGAGGAGGGGGCGTGCGATTGGGCTTAATTTTTAGTTGTTCTATGCATTTTAAAAAACTCGATCATCAATCGTCCGAAGAAGAAAACACGGGGTTGTTTCAGGCAATTCTGAAGGGTCGCCTTTTCTCTGCCTTGTTGCTGGCCGGCTCGGTTGCGGTGGCCGGGGTAATTCTGAATCGCCCTTCTGTCGAAATGGGCAGGCGTGAAAGCGTGGAGTCCGAAATGAGGTTGGTCAGGGATAAGCCAAACGATCCAGTTGTTTTGACAGCCCCTAAATTGCGTAATTCCAATAGCCAAGGCGGAAAGGAGTCTTCTTTTCGGCCTGTCCAAGAGGATATGGGGCAGAATGCGCTGGAAAAGGAAGGGCTGGGAAGGGGCCAGTCGGAAATAGCCAGTTCCCTTTTAGAAATTTCTTATGAAGAGATAGACCAGTCAATGGTCGATTTGGGATTTTACGACATCGACGCGTTTCCGGAATTTATGTTGGCTTTCGCCAATCTCCAAGCGGCAATCCGTGAGGGGAAAACAGAGGGGATTCACGAAAAGGCGGAAAAAATGTTGGAGGCCAATGAGCAATTGGAAACACAAGAGGCTATTTGGGGTTTCCAAAAAATTAAGGCAGGGGTCAAGGGGGATCCAGAGAAGATGGAGCGGCTTAGGAAGTCCCAAGGGTGTTTTAAAAGCATTCTCAACCATGCGGAGTTTTTGGTTGAAATCGGAAAAGGGGACGCAGTAGATAAAAATAAACGGTTACCGTAATTCCCTTCCGTGCATTGGCTTCC